>NZ_JBZAYZ010000014.1:0-82225 GCF_058242705.1 Clostridium pabulibutyricum | reverse complement strand
GAAAAAAAGAACCACTGGAAAGAATATTTCCAGTGGTTCTTCTTTATCTGGTGTTATATGTCGAGCAAGTTTTTCTTGTAGTTGGAATACAAATTTCTGAGATCGAACATCTTCTTTTCTATGTCTATCTGAAGATCTGATGCAGTTCCGTAATCTTCAGCATCTATAGCCTCTTTTATCTGTGTGAAGAGACTCTTTTTGTCGTATGAATCCTTAAGAAGTTCATGTCTCAGGTTGTCTATCTTCATCCAGTTTGCAACGTCTATATCAAGAGCTTTGTCTATGGAGTGAAGCATTTTTGCGTTCCTTATTTCTTTTGTATACTGATTCAATACTCTGTGGCTCAGTTCAATTAACCATTTTTCTATATAAGCTGTCTTGAAGCTTTCTATATATTTTTCTTTCAAAACTCCGCCTTTTGTAAGTACTGCTTTTTTCTCAGGATATTTGTCGAGGGCTTCAAAGTTTTCGTATACCGTTGCTGGAGCCTTTCCAAAGAGGTCTTCCCTTTCTTCATCGGAATAGCATTCAAATACATCTATTTCACTTCTGTATTCTCTGTCCTTGTCAAAGTAGTCTGCAGATTCTCCCTTTTTCTTTGAAAGTTCCTTCAAAAGGTCTTCCTCAGACTTGTTGTTCTTTACTGCATATTCTATTCCGTCAACCATTGCTATGTAGAGTGCGCCTACTGCAATGTAAGTATTTGTTCCTGGATTTGGGGCACGGAGTTCGAATCTTGTTGCAAGAGGACTCTGCATTTCTCGTACAACACCTATGAGTACGGATCTGTTCCTTGATGGTACTTCAACCGAACGTCCTATTGAAGTTACTATACATACAGGTGCTTCAAAGCCGGGTTTCAATCTTCTCAAGGCATCTGTAGTTGATGAAACAAAAGGATTCAATACTTCATAGTTCTTGAGTATTCCCATGATTGATCCGTATCCGAATATGCTTAGGAAGCTGTTTTTCGAAGAGAAAAGATTTACTCTTTTTCCATTTTTCAGTTTAAGGGCTATCCCTATATGGGTGTGTTCTCCGCTTCCTGCGATTCCCTCAACAGGCTTTGCCTTGAAGGTAACATTGAGTCCGTTTTCCTTGAAAGTTTCTTCTATTATATTCTTTACGAAGGCTTCATTGTCAACTGACTGTACTGATGTTGAATATTTCCAGTCAACTTCCATCTGCTCCATTATTTCATAGTTCCCGTTTTCATCGATCTTGGCCTGGATTCCGCCGACTTCCTTGTGTCCCATTTCAGGCTCAAATCCGTAGATCTCCATTATCTCGAGGGATTGTTCAAGAGCTGTCTTTACAGCACCTTTTGTTCTTGCCCAGTACTGTTCCTTTAAAACCTGTGAAGTTGAAAGGTCCTCAACTTCTGTCTTGTTGTTTGGAGTACTTACCCAGAATTCAAGTTCTGTTGCGGATGTTCCTATGATATCCTCTATGTCGTCAATCTTTATTCCGATTGAGGAAAGTGAAGCAGGGTATTTTTTGAAAAGGTCTGTGAGATTTGATTTCAAATATTCTATTGAATGTTTGAGCACATACCTTGAATCTACTGCTGATCCATTGTGGTACAGGAAGCAGGGAATTCTCAAGGTTCCAACAGGCTTTCCAGTTGCTTCATCCAGGTTGTCTTTATTGTAGTCTACAAACCAGTTGACATCAAGATCAGGCACCATATCAACCTTCGCATCGTCGAGAGTTGCAATTCCAGGAAGTATGATGGAAGAACCGTCTGTCTGTACTGCACCTTTAAGGAAACCATCTATATCGCTTAAAAATACTTTGATTGGTATTTTTTCATCTGTGTTGTTGCCGCAGAGGTCAACTCCTACAGCTGATACGAATTTTATCTCCGGATGTTTCGTTAAAAGTTCCTTGAGACTTTTTTCATTATGACTATCTTTTGATATTGAATAAATTAAATCTTTTGACATACTTTTTTCCCCCTTATAAAAATATAATAACATTAACAAGCACTTTGTATTAAAATGATAAAAAACAACGCAATTGTTTTTCAGATTCTAATTTATATACCTATGATTTTATAATTTATAGGTTAATATGTCAATAGATTTATTTGATTAAAATTGTTCTATTGTTCTTACTTTGTCATTTTCATTTAAAAATGTCTGACCTTCGGTTATTATATAATCTCCAACATGTATTTTTGAAGATAGTATCTCTGTAATCTCATCATTTGAAATTCCTGTTTTTACGGATATTTTTTTTACTTTGTTGTTTTTTACCGTGTAAACATAGGAGACTCCATTTTCAACTTTTACGGCTTGATTTGGAATTGCAATTACATCTTTTTTGTCCTCATCCGGCATGAGTATTTTGCAGAACATGCCCGACGTTATGTTTTTGTCTGTATTGCTTATTTTTACCTTCAGTGTATGAAGCTGTGTTTTGCTGTCTACATCTGGTGTTATATTGTACACAGAACCTTTTAATTTTTTGCTGGAGATTGACGGAATAATTACATATATCGATTGACCTTGTTTCACCTTTGACATCATTGTGTCTGGTATTCCGGTCTCAGCCATAATTGAATTCTCATCTATTATTTTTATAGAAGTTTGGGCACTTGATGAAATTTCACCTTTATGCACATTTACTTCAGATACAATACCCGATATTGGAGATTTTATAGTATTGTCGTCTATCTGAGTCTGTATGGATTTAAGACCGGACTTTTGTTGGTTTACCTGAGCCTGTGCTACGGCTACAGCTGAAGGCCCTACCTTTTCTTTTATAAGGTTTAATGTTTGCTTTGCAGAAGAAAGACTTGATGAGGCAGTGTCAAGTTTTGTCTTTGCACTGTCCAAGTCCTGTTTTGTTGTAGCACCTGCAGAGTATAACTTTTTTGTTCTGTTGTAATTTGTAAGTGCATCGTTGTAGCTTATACTGGATGAATTGACAGCCTGCTGGGATTGTACAATTTGCTGATCCACATCAGCTCCCTGAGCTTTGTTTAAATTTGCATTTGCAGAATCTATACCTGCCTGTTGCTGCTCAAGCTGCGCTTCAAGATTGCTTGAATCAAGAGTGAAGAGAGTATCTCCAGAGTTAACGGTACTTCCCACCTTTACATTTAATGAAGTTACTTTTCCGGGGCTTTTTGGGGATATAGATACTTCTGTATCAGCCTTAAGTTTTCCTGAATAATCAACTGTTGTGGAAATTGAAGTTGATTTTACCTGCTGTACAGTTACATTCCTTGTTTTAGATGAAGTTTCAACACTTTTGTTTTTTATTATATTTCTAACTATAAGCCCTATACAAAAAACCGCAATTACACATATAACTATTTTTAATACGTTATTTTTTAGTTTCATTCTATCTAACCCTCCTGAATTTCCGGTTTCTGAGTTTTGTTTTTAAAAAGACGTTTTCTAAGATCATCCATAAGCGTATATACTATAGGAAGTATTATAGGTGTGAGTATAGTGGATGCTATCATACCGCCTATAACAACAAGAGCCATACTCGATCTTAACTCACTGCCTTCTCCGAATGAAAGTGCGGTTGGAAGCATTCCTACAATCATTGTAATGGAGGTCATTATAATAGGTCTCAGTCGAGTTGTACCAGATTCAATAAGTGCTTCTCTTAGACTCTTGCCTTGCTTCATAAGTGTATTTGTATAATCTATAAGAAGCGTACCGTTTTTGGATGCAAGTCCGTCAAGCATTATAAGACCTATAAGAGACATCATATTGAGGGTCTTTCCTGTAATTGCAAGTATTCCAAGCGCTCCAATCAATGCACACGGAAGGGATATCATTCTTATAAACGGAGTAAGAAATGATTCGTACAATACAGTAAGTATCATATATATGAGTATTAGAGATACTACTATTGCCTCTATTAGAGACGTAAAACTTTCTGCCATGTCTTCCTGATCCCCACCGAAATTTATTTGATATCCGCTTGGCATGGATAATGAATCGAGTTTCTTCTGTATGTCTTTTGTAACTGCACCAAGCGATCTTCCTTGTATATTTGCAGAAATTTCAACAACATCCTGTCTGTCCTGACGAGACATAGACTGAGGACTGTCTGACTTCACTATTTTTGTAACTTCACTTAAGGGAACTGTCTGTCCGCTTTGAGTTTCTATCTTTAGAGAACTTATGTCAGAAGGTGTTTTTATATCTCCATTTTCAAATTTTAAAGTTATATCATAGTCATTGCCGTTGGTTCTGTATACTCCGGCAGATGACCCCTGAATGGCAGTCCTGAGAACTGATGATATATCAGAGGTGGATATTCCGTACTCGGATGCAGCTATTTTGTCCACTTGAATTTCAAGCTCATTCTGGCTGTTTTTTGTGGAATCAGATATATCAATCAGCCCCGGTACGTTTTTAATTAAGTCTTTGACTTTTGAGGACATTTCATTGAGAGTTTCAGGATCATTTCCAAGAACCTGTATTGATATAGGATTTGTGCTGCCAGTACCAATTTGAGATTCACTTACAGTAAAATCTGTTCCTGATATTGAAGAATCTCCCCACTTTCGAACTTGTGAAGCAAGTTCAGACTGTGATTTTTTTCTGTCACTTTTAGGATGTAAGTTTACCATTATACTTGCAGAGCTATCTGCACTTGATCCAAGTCCATTGTCGCTTGCTCCTATTGTAGAATAGAAGGTATCTATTTCAGGAATTTTGTGCAAATACGACTCTACAGCACGTACTTTTTCATCCATTTGATTCAGTGTGGAGCCAGAATCAAATTTCATGTTTATAGTAAAAGAACTTTCGTCGGTAGTAGGTAAAAGTTCCGAACCTATGCCACCAATTGGTATGAGTGCAATTGCTGCAGCAAGGCATATTCCCATAATTGCCAGTATCTTTTTCCTGTGTGACAGGCACCATACAAGTGCTTTTTCGTAATGTATGGTTAGTTTGTCTATAGAGCCTGAAATTGCATCTATAGCTCCAAAAAATCGTGTTTTTTCGAATCTAGTCAACAACGTTGATTTTTCCTTGGATTGAACCTTGTTGAAAAGTCTTGATGCAAGCATGGGAGTTACAGTGAATGATATAAGCAGTGAGAATAGGGAAGCTGCTGCTATTGTAAGACCAAATTCCCGGAAGAATTCTCCGGTCATCCCTGACATGAAGGCAATAGGTACATACACAACTACGTCGCACAATGTTATTGCTATAGCGGCGAGACCTATTTCATTACGGCCTTCTATGGCGGCATCCATAGGATTTTTCTTCATGGCCAGATGCCGTTGTATATTTTCAAGCACTACAATAGAATCATCTACAAGAATACCTATGCAAAGAGATAGTCCCATGAGAGACATCATGTTGAGTGTGAAGTGCATTATGTACATTACGAAAAAGGTTGATATAAGTGAAGTTGGTATCGATATAAGAACTATAAGAGACGATTTCCAGCTTTTCAAAAATATTAGAAGTATTATGGCAGTTGTTATAATACCTTCTATAAGACTTCTCTTTATTTCTGAGAGTGAGGATTTTATAAAAGTAGTAGTATCATATGCAATTACAAAGTGAACATTTGAAGGAAGTGTTTTCTTTATCTTCTCCAATTCTTTCTTTATACTGTTTACTGTTGTTACTACATTTGCGTCACTCTGTTTTTGAATACTTATTCCTATGGTTTCTTTTCCATTCAACCTCAAGTATTGGGTTTTTTCAGGATATTCCAGGCTGACTTCAGCTATGTCGGACAGGTGTATTATTCCTCCTCCTGAAGTTGAAACAGGAAGATTTTTTATTTCATTTACATCACTGAATTGGCCAGTTACTCTTACAGATATATTTTCACCAGGTTGTTTGAGCTGACCGGAAGGTATGTTTATATTTTCTGACTGGAGTTTGTTTAATAAAGAAGCTGTGTTTATACCATAGTTGTCCATTGATAATTTATTCAGCTTTATCATAAGTTGTTTTTTTTCTATTCCAGACATGGTTACATTTCCGACGCCTTGAATTTTTTTTAATTCTTCTTTAAGATTATTTGCATCGTTGTACAGTTCATCATAGGATGTATTTCCAGATACCGATAATGTTAAAACAGGAGCTGCATTTGTATCTATCTTAAATAAGGTAGGTTTGCTTGCGTCTTTTGGAAGAGAAGCCTGTGCGTTATCTACAGCTTTTTGTACATCGAGAAAGGCTGTATTCATATTTGTTCCCATTTTAAATTGAATTATAGTTTGTCCTAATCCTTCTTTTGCGGTAGATTGTATTTTGTCTATTCCACTTATTCCGGATATGGCATCTTCAATTGGTTTTACTACATCGGTTCTGATGTCCTCTGCATTTGAACCGGCATAAGTCGTAGCTATTGAAATTACTGGTATATCCATAGATGGCATTAAATCTGCACCGAGATTTCTATAACCGAATATACCAAGACCGAGAAGCAATAATACAACCATCGTTATTGTTGCCGGTTTTTTTACAGATAGTTTGGTTAAATTCATTTTTTTCCCTCCTTAGTTGAGTGGTTGGATATTTATTTTTAAAAATGCATAAATTAAATTATATATATTAAAGTAGAAAAATACAACATTTTATCTAAAACTGTATTTCAAAAGAACGTTCTTCGTTTATGTATTGAATTTCACTGCAGGATATATGTATAATTTTAGCGAATCTGTCACAATCCCCAAGCTTTTTCATAAATATCTCCAGTGACTCATCGTTTCCCTGGACTTCAATATATACAGATCCATCTTCAAGATTTTTTACAAATCCAGTTGTATCAAGGTCATAGGCCATAAGTTTGACGCTGTATCTGAATCCGACACCCTGAACTCTTCCATGGATGGTTAATGCATATCTTTTCATAAATTACCTCCTTTTAAAAGTTTCTTGGTTTATGTACTAAATGTATTCATAATAACCATATTATATTAGCACAGATAAATTAATTCAACTATAATGTTGTAAAGTATTCATATTATATTAAAATATTCATAAATTTATGTTAGTATAAAGTAGAATATTATTTATTGAGGAGAATAACCATGAAGATTGAGCAAGAAATACAGGAAGCTTCAGAATATATACTTGGCAGAACAAAGTACAAACCTGAAGTTGCAATTATATTGGGTTCCGGACTCGGCGGGCTTGCAGATGAAATAGAAGATGCTGAAATATATGATTACAGAGAAATACCAAATTTTCCTGAGTCAACGGTAAAAGGACATAAAGGAAGATTTGTGATAGGACGTTTAAAAGGCAGGGTTGTTGCTGCAATGCAGGGGCGTTTTCACTATTATGAAGGATACAGCATGCTTAAGGTTACTTTTCCGGTGAGGGTAATGTCACTTATTGGTATAAAGACAATGATTGTGACAAATGCATCAGGTGCTGTAAATTTAAGTTATAAACCTGGCCAGCTTATGCTTATAAAGGATCATATAAACCTTTCCTTTTCAAACCCTTTAATAGGAAGGAATTTGGATGAGTTTGGACAGCGCTTTCCAGACATGTCTAATGCATATGATGCAATTTTGAGAAAAAAAGTCAGAAAAACAGCCTCCGAACATGGTATACAGCTTAAGGAAGGAGTCTATGTTTGTATGAGCGGGCCAAGTTATGAGACTCCTGCAGAAATAAGAATGATAAGAACGATAGGTGGAGATGCAGTTGGAATGTCGACTGTTCCTGAGGTTATAGTTGCAAAACATTGTGGGATGAAGGTAATTGGAATAGCATGTATGACAAATATGGCAGCAGGTATACTTGACAGGCCGCTTGACCATAAAGATGTAATTGAAACAACGGAAACCTCAGGTGAAAATTTCAAAGAACTTGTGAGGTGCATTGTTTCCGATCTGTATTAATGTAAATAAACAAAAATAATTAGAACTAAATTATTTTTAAATTGAATTTTTTTTGGTATAATATAGTGTGTGAGTTGAAAATATGCTATATATTTTATGAATTTATTTATAAATAAATTTATTGCGAGGTGTTTTGTATTAATAATAAAAATTTTAAAGTGAATGAAGGAATTAGAGTAAATGAAATAAGATTGGTTGGAGACGGATCAAGTGAGATCGTCAAAACTAGAGATGCACTTAATATTGCAAGAGAAAATGGAAAAGATCTTGTAATGATATCACCAGGTGCTAAACCACCGGTATGTAAGATAATTGATTATAAAAAATTCCTTTATGATAAATCAAAAAAAGAAAAGGAAGCAAAGAAGAAGCAGAAGGTTCTTGAAGTAAAAGAGATAAGATTAAGTGCTACAATTGAGGAAAACGACATAGTTGTCAAGGTAAACAATGCAAAGAAGTTCATATCAAAGGGCAATAAGGTAAAGGTATCTATAAGGTTCAGGGGAAGGCAGAACAACTATACTTCACTTGGAAGAAAAGTATTTGACAAGTTTCTTGAAAAGCTGGGGGATATCGTAACAGTTGAGAAGAGACCCAAACTTGAAGGAAATAATATGATTATGGTAATTTCACCAAAAAAAAATTAAATCTTATAAAGAATATAAATATATTAAATATAGATTTCAAATAAACCTTGTAAATAAATTCTAAAAGTTATTTACAAGGTTTATTTAATGTGATAATATGATATTGAAAATCAATGTCATTATCAATGTTCTAATACATATTGCAAATATTAATAAGAATGTCTAAGGGGGAATGATGATGCCACTTGCAATGTTAAAAGTTGGAGAAACGAACAGCATAAAGAACATTCTTGGAAATGATAATACTATAGGTCATTTAAAAAATCTAGGCTTTGTTACAGGTGAGAAAGTTACCATAGTAGCACAACTTGCTGGAAATTTAATTGTAAACATTAAAGATTCAAGGGTTGCACTTAGTAAATCTATGGCAAATAGAATTATAGTGTAGCGATATATTATTTTGAAAGGAAGATTAAATATATGAGAACACTTAAAGACACGGAATGTGGCGAAACAGTTACTATTGTAAAACTTCATGGACATGGAGCGGTTAAAAGAAGGTTTATGGATATGGGACTTACTAAAGGGACAAACATTTATATAAGAAAGGTTGCACCCCTTGGCGATCCGGTTGAGATTACAGTAAGAGGATATGAACTCAGCCTGCGTAAAGAAGAAGCAAATATAGTTGAAGTCAATTAAAATATTTGATGCATTATATTCAGACATATATAACAAGGAGGAATGCAAATGTCGATTAAAATTGCTCTTGCCGGTAATCCGAATTGTGGTAAGACAACAATGTTCAATGATTTAACTGGAAGTTCTCAGTATGTTGGAAACTGGCCAGGTGTTACAGTTGAAAAGAAGGAAGGAAAACTCAAAGGTCGTAAAGATGTTATAATACAGGATTTACCTGGAATCTATTCACTTTCACCATATACTCTTGAAGAAGTGGTTTCGAGAAATTATCTTATAAATGAGAAGCCGAATGCAATTATAAATATTGTAGATGGAAGTAATATAGAAAGAAATTTATATTTGACAACACAGCTTATTGAAATTGGTGTTCCTGTTGTAATTGCACTTAATATGATAGACATAGTGCAAAAAAGAGGTGACATAATAAATAAGGAAAAATTGAGCGAGATGCTTGGATGCACGGTTATAGAAACTTCTGCATTAAAAGGCATAGGCTCAAAGGAAGTATCTCTTGAAGCAATAAAAATAGCTGAGCAGCACACCTCAATGCCTTCAAAAAATATTTTTTCTGAAAGCATTGAAAGTGCTATTGTAAGGATACAGGATAATATAAGAGATACTGTTGATTCAGTAAATTTAAGATGGTTTGCAATAAAGATTTTTGAAAGAGACGAAAAAATTCTGGAGCAAGTTTCTTTATCATCCAGTGCAAAATCAGAAATTAAAGAGATAATAGAAAGTTGCGAAAAGAAATTTGATGATGACAGCGAGAGCATAATTACAAATGAACGTTATTCTTATATAAGTAAAATAATAGGAAAAATTTTAAAAAAGAGAAGCGGAGAACATGTTCTTCTTTCAGACAAGATAGACAGAATTGTAACAAATCGTATATTGGCATTGCCTATTTTTGCCGGAATTATGTTTTTAGTTTATTATATTTCTATATCAACAATTGGAGGTATCATGACAAACTGGGTTAATGACACCTTGTTTGGAAGCTTTGTTCCTAATAATGTTGAGTGGATTTTGAATTCCATTGGTACTGCAGACTGGTTAAATTCTTTTATATTAGATGGTATAGTTGCAGGTGTAGGTGCAGTACTTGGATTCGTACCTCAGATGGCAGTGCTCTTCTTGTGCCTTGCAATACTTGAAGACTGCGGATATATGTCACGTATCGCATTTATAATGGACAGACTGTTTAGAAGATTTGGACTTTCAGGTAAGTCATTTATTCCTATTCTTATAGGTACAGGCTGTGGTGTTCCTGGAGTAATGGCTACAAGGACAATAGAAAACGAGAAAGATCGTAGAATGACAGTTATCGTAACTACTTTTATTCCATGTAGTGCTAAGGTTCCTATAATCGGACTTATTGCAGGTGCTCTTTTCAATGGAGCCGCATGGGTTGCAACGTCAGCATATTTTATTGGTATTGCAGCTATTATTGTATCTGGAGTTATACTTAAGAAAACCAAGATGTTCTCAGGAGATCCTGCTCCTTTCATAATGGAGCTTCCACCTTATCACGTACCTGGTGCAAAGGGAGTTCTTGTTCGTATGATTGAGAGATCAAAGGCATTTGTAAAGAAGGCTGGAACAGTAATACTTCTTGCAACTGTTCTTGTATGGTTCTTGAGTGCATACAATTGGACATTGAAACCAGTTGATATGGATCATTCAATACTTGCAAGCATTGGTAATTTAGTTGCACCTATATTTGATCCACTTGGATGGGGAAATTGGAAAGCTACAGTTGCAACGTTAACTGGACTTATAGCTAAGGAAAATCTTGTTGGAACCTTTGGAATACTTTATGGATTTGCAGAGGTTGCAGAAGACGGAGCAGAGGTTTGGGGAAGTCTTCAAGCAGCATTTACTCCTCTTGCAGGATATTCACTTTTAATATTTAATCTATTGTGTGCACCTTGCTTTGCTGCTATGGGTGCAATACGTACTGAAATGAATTCAAGAAAATGGACTGCCCTTGCAATTGGATATCAGTGCGGATTTGCATATCTTGTGGCTCTTATCGTATACCAGATTGGTTCACTGTTTATAGGCGGATCCTTTGGAGTTGGTACAGTAGCTGGGTTTATAGCACTTGCATTTATTCTTTATATGATGTTTAGAAAACAAAAGAAAACTTATACTGAGATTGATGATGATAATGTAGATATAAAAGAGGTGGTATAATATGTCAACTGCAATAGTTGCTGGAGTCCTATTTGTTATAATTGGATTTTCAGGGTATAAGACTTACAAAGCACATAAAAATGGAGGAAGCTGCGGTTGCGGCTGCTCCGGTTGTAAAAAATCTGTAAGTTATCATAAAAACTAAAGATACCATATTAAGGCTGTTGGCAAATTATTTTGTCAGCAGCCTTTCAACATTTCAAATATAAAAAATCTTTCCTATAATATTCTTATTACTTTCGTATAAAAAGCCTTTATGAATTTCTTCATGTTTATATGTATTATGTTTCTACTTGAATCTTCATTTAGTTCAAGCATTCTTTTTCTAACTTCCTCGAATTCAAAGAATTCAGCTGAATAATCTTCAAATTTAGCATTTGAGTAGTCCACAAGTCCGAGAGAGGCTATGTGATTGAGTGCCTGGAGTATGGCTCTTCTTACTCTTTGCTCTGCAGCTTTGGCTTCTTTTTGTATGATTTCAGAGCTGTATACAGCTTTGGATTTTTTAAGCTTCTCCTGTGATACATCTAAAAATATTTGCTTGAGTTTTGGAAAACTTGAATCCAAACCTGAATCCCCAAGTTCAAGGTAAAGATATTCCATTATTGATATAATGTCACTGCTGCCTTTTTCACTTAATATTCCAAGCTCATTCAAAAGGAACTTGCTGCAGGAGGTTATGTTTTTATCTAAAATAGGTTTTGAATCTTGTTTTAAACCTATTTTGGAATCACTTAAAAAGTCTAAAGTATTTTTGATCTTGTAAATGGATTTTTCAAGAGTTATATGTTTTATTACATTTTTTATAACTCCAACTACTTCAAGTCGGTTTATTGGTTTTGTTATGTAGTACTGTACTCCTGCAGAATATGCTTTGCCTATGGTATCTTTGTCCTCCATCTGGGATATCATTATGAATTTGCCTTTAAAAGAATTTTTTAATTCGCCTACAATCTCAAGTCCGTCCTTATAAGGCATTAATAAATCCAGGATAAGTATATCAACTTTTTTTGACTGAAGGGTAACTGGTGTTATTGAAGAACCATTTGAACTTTCACCTGCTATATCACCGAGATCATAATCTTCTATTATGTCGCACAGCATGGATCTTACTGCATCGTCATCATCTACAATAAAAAAATTCATGAAATCATCTCTTTTCTATAAGTTTGCCGATTGGAAGCTCTATTCTGAATCTTGTTTCAGTATCGCCTGATTTAAGGCATATACATCCTTTAAGGTCATTTACCACATGATTTACATACGCTAGTCCCATGCCAGTGGAAGCTTTGCCTGAGTCGTCAAATTTAGTAGTATATCCGGCTTTGAATATAGATTTTTGTTTTCTCTCCGGTATTCCAGGTCCGTTGTCTACAACTTCTATTTTAACATTAAATGCATCCTTTTTTTCAAACATTATTTTTATATTCCCACTCACATCAAATGCTTCTATTGAATTTGAAACAAGATTATTTAAAATTGACATCATAGTGTAAACATGAATATGGGGTAGAGACGCATCAATACTACTTTCAAATTTCACATCTTTTTTAAGAAATGAAGAGTATTTTCTGTTTGT
Organism: Clostridium pabulibutyricum; assembly: GCF_058242705.1. Classification (NCBI taxonomy): domain Bacteria; kingdom Bacillati; phylum Bacillota; class Clostridia; order Eubacteriales; family Clostridiaceae; genus Clostridium; species Clostridium pabulibutyricum. The sequence goes on along the minus strand of NZ_JBZAYZ010000014.1, from coordinate 69,306 downwards.
ATTTATTACTATTTTTACGATTTCACTTGGAGCCATGAAATCATTATAATTTTTGGAAGAAATTATTTTTGAGAGACCGGAGTAGATTCTCTGATTATCTTTTTTAATTTCATGTATTTCACCTGCAATGCCAAGAAGTTTTTCTGAAAATTCATCTTTATTTTCTAAGTTCTTATAGGCATCATGAACTTTTCTATATAAATTGTAGCACTTTGTTGTTATATCCTCGGCATATGTTATTGTTTTTTTTAACTGGATTGTTTCTTCATACAAGCTTGAAATTAAAAGAAGCATATATTCGTTTTGCATAGATTGTTGTTGTGATTTTTCCCGAATTTCATTTAACTTTATTATATTGAAAAAACCAAGTACAAAAAAGCTCCTGACTACTGCAGTAATAAAAAGGAGGCATATTGTTTTTATGTTTATAGGGTTCTGAAATAAAAAGTATCTTATTAGTATTTCAGTCAATCCGGAACATAAGTCGCTTATCACAGCCAGACAGCCAATTTTTAAAGGTTTGTTATGGAAATTATTTATGTTTGCAACAAAAAATATCATGGAAAAGATCAAGTAATAGAAGAATGCTGGAAAATTTATTAAGAATGAATGATAAAGTTGAAAATTACTGTTTACAAATATTTCTTTAGCTATACGAAATAATAAAACAGATATGCCTACAATAAAACCATATAATATAAGAGGAATTTTTTTTATCCACAGCAAAAAAAATAGAAATATTGTTGTACTGAAGCTTATTCTAAATGTATCGTGAAAGGGATATAATTTTAATTCTCCTGTCAGGGGAATTGATATTATCATAAGTATCAATATAAAGAAGTCATCTTTTATTTCTGAACTTTTAAATTCCAATTTATAGGGCCTTCTTTCTATACATTCGTATACGTATTTTTAGATTATATATTTGAAAATTTTTAATGTCAAGCTTGCACATGAAAAAATGCGTTGTATTTATTCTATTGTTGTAATTAACAGAAAATTTTATATTAAAATTAAATTGATTTTAAAAATACGATATATTCTGGAGATGCTTGTATTAAAAATATAATATATATTTTAACGTAGTATTTTATAGTATTATGTAATTTCAGTATTAAAATTAATTTAAATGATAGTAATTTGAATTAATCGGATGTGAAACTTGTAATAAAAAATGGAAAATGGATACTTCAAAATTATCATATTAAAATAATATTAAATGATTTCAACATTGGTTATTCAATATGTTTCTTAAAAGTAATAATTGAGAGGAGATATTTATGAAAAAAATTAAATTAGGACTAGCTACTCAAATTGTCATAGGATTGATATTAGGAATTGTTGTAGGTGCGGTTTTTTACGGAAATCCAAATGTTTCAACGTATCTTCAGCCTTTAGGCGATATATTTTTAAGACTTATAAAAATGATAGTAATACCGATAGTTTTTTCATGTCTTGTAGTTGGAGTTGCAGGAGTAGGAGATATAAAGAAACTTGGAAAGCTTGGAATAAAGACAATAGTATATTTTGAAATTATGAGTACAATTGCAATTGTACTTGGACTTGGAATAGCTAATGTGTTTCATCCGGGCTCTGGAGTTGATATGACGCAATTGTCAAAAGTCAGCATAAGCAGTTATGTAGATACTGCAAAGACTGCTGCACATAAAGGAATTGCAGATACAATAGTAAATATAGTTCCTTCAAATGTATTTGATTCACTTGCTAACGGCAACATGCTTCCAATAATATTCTTTGCAGTTATGTTTGGACTTGGGGTTGCGGCTATAGGAGAAAAAGGAAAACCTATACTCAAAATTGCAGAAGGGACATCCCAGGCAATGTTTTGGGTGACAAATCAGATTATGAAAACTGCACCAATTGGAGTTTTCGCACTTATAGGTGTAACTGTTTCAAAGTTTGGACTCAAATCACTTGTTCCACTTGGTAAACTCATGATAACTGTTTACGGAGCAATGTTTTTATTCATAGTAGTAATCATGGGAGTAGTGGCAAAGTTGGCTGGAAACAGTATATTGAACATAGTTAAGATATTAAAGGAAGAAATTATTCTTGCATATACCACTTCTAGTTCTGAGACAGTACTTCCGAGACTTATGGTCAAGATGGAGAAGTATGGTTGTCCTTCTGGAATAACTTCTTTTGTAATTCCTACAGGATATTCATTTAATCTCGATGGTTCAACGTTATACCAGGCTATAGCTGCTATATTTATTTCACAGATGTATGGTATGCACCTTTCAATTTTTACGCAGATAAATCTTGTAGTTGTGCTTATGATAACTTCAAAAGGTATAGCCGGAGTGCCTGGAGTTTCGTTTGTAGTATTGCTTGCGACTTTAGGAAGTGTTGGAATACCAGTTGAAGGACTTGCTTTTATAGCTGGTATAGATAGATTACTTGATATGGCAAGGACGGTTGTAAATGTAATAGGTAATTCTCTTGCCTCTATAGTTGTTTCAAAATGGGAGGGGGAATACGATGAAAATAAGGGGAATGAATATCTTGAATCTATAGGAGTACACAATTATAAAGCTTCCTCAAATGAGCAGTAGATTATAGTATAATATCCTTGTATATTAAATTGTTATTGTTAAAACTTTGTATGACCATGCATAAGAGAAATACTTATGCATGGTTTTTAGATTGTAATTTTTAGATTTCCTCCGGTTTCAGCAACTATTCTCTTTAATCTTTCCATATCATTGTTTGAAAGTGAAGAATTTGTGTTTACTACTACCTTGTAGTTCGAATTGAGAATATCATGAAAATTACCCATTCCACCACTCATTTGATATACCTTTTTGGAATTGTCGGAAAAGGTGCCAGTACTGCTCAGTGCATCTGAAAAACTGTACTTGTAATTTTCGAAATCTATATAATTGTCGTATAAGTCTACAGCTGAATTGTTGAATCCTGCTGTTTTGAAGCTTTCAACAGCATTGTTTGCATTTTTTAGTCCATTGTAATAAATTTCAATTCTCATAGGACAACACCTCTCTTAAGAATTTTTATTTTCATTTATTATTTCCAGTTTAGTCGAAAAATATTCTTTATTTTGGTTGCTTTCTATTTTTTTATTACATATTTATATAGAGAGGTGATTTTATGAAAATAGATGTTGTGTTTGATGGGGGAGGAGTAAAAGGAATAGCCCTTATTGGAGCAATATGCTGTTTTGAAGATTATGGTTATGAAGTTTACAGGGCAGCTGGAACATCTGCGGGTGCAATTATAGCTGCGCTTGTTTCAGCAGGATATAGAGGTAGCGAATTGAAGTCAATAATGATGGATGTAAATTATCATGACTTTTTTAAAAAGACAAGACTTTTCAATATGAATCTTATTGGCAAATTTATAAGAATGTTGAAAGACAAAGGTATGTATTCTGCCGATAAGGCTGAAAATTTTATAAAAGAGCTTTTATATAAGAAAGGAAAAATTACGTTTTCAGATATAAATTCACAAGGGAATTCAAAACTAAAAATAGTTGCATCTGATGTAACTGAAAAAAATATAATGATACTTCCAGAGGATTTATCAAAATATGGAGTTGATCCGGATAGTTTTGAAATATCAAAGGCAGTTAGAATGAGTATGAGTCTGCCGATTTATTTTAAACCATTTAGATTTCACCATGAAAATGGATGCAGTTATGTTGTTGATGGTGGAATACTGAGCAATTTTCCAATATGGATATTCGACACTGAAGAAAAGCCGGTAAGACCTACTATAGGCTTCAAACTTGTGGATACGGATAAAATATATAATGCAAATAGAAAAATGGATTTTATATCGTATTTATTTGATATAGTAGGCACAATGCTTGACAAGAATGAAGAGATATATGTAAAAGACAAAGATGCGGTTAGAACAGTGTTCATTCCAACACTCGGTGTTAAAACCACCGACTTTAATATATCAAATGATATGAAATTAAAATTGTTTAATTCTGGATATACAAGCGCAAAGAAATTTTTGAAATTCTGGAACTTTGAAAAATATGTCAGAGATTACTGCCTGTAAAAACATCGGCAAATTCAAAATTTAAGAATACTATTATATATACATTAATAAAATCATTATATAGAAGTAAGAAATCAAAAATCGAGGTTGAAGATGAGGTGTCCCGGTAAAAAAAACTTCATGTATATAATACTTTTAATGTATATATCCATTCTAATATTATTCGGAATTATGTATTGGAATATAGCAAATTATTCAAGAGGAAATTTTTTTATATTTCAAAATGATATAAATATGAATACAAAAGCTGCTGCTTTTAAAAAAAATATGAAGATAATGTACTACAGCACTGGTCTTGATTCAAGTATAAAGAAATTGATTTCTGAAGGTGAATACGATAGGCCTGTTGTCAAACTGAACGTCTTGAAAAATTCAAAATATAAAAACTGCAGTTTTGTATTTGATAGAACCTTAGGTGAAAACTGGGCGGATTATTATTATTTTCAGATGACTGCGCGAAAAATAACCCATATAAAAGTAGTTGATATGGGTGAGAGCAAGATAAATGGGAATTTTGATACTCACAAGGTCAAAGTTTCCTTTTATATACTAAAAGATCAAAAGGACGATAAATACCTTATGTATGGTAGAAGCTCGGGAAGGAAATTTGAAAAGGCCGATTCTGTCTGCATGTGGATAGATAACTATAATATAGTGGGAAAGGAGTTCTTTGAAAATGAAAGCTGCTTTTATCCACTTAATTTTTATTTCCAGGAGCTTTTGAAAAATTCAATAAGTTTTCCTGATGACAGTCCTCTTGTATTAAAGAAAGTGTCCTATGGCAACTTTAAATACCCAATATGGAATTTTATATATTTCAGTGCAGTCACAATAACTACTCTCGGTTACGGTGATATACTTCCAAATTCCACTGTAGTCAGAATAATGGTCATAATAGAAACCATACTTGGAGTTTTAATAAGTGGCATATTTACATCACTTATATTTATTGACAAAGGTTAGATGTAAAACAAAGACAAGAAAAAACGTTATTGTCTTTGTCCTTCTCCTATTATGGATTTTATAACTTCCCCACCTATTATCATGCCTGCAACCGGCGGAACAAAAGATATGCTTGCAGGTATCTGGCGCTTTGCAAGACATTTTTTAGACCCGCCGACACATACGCAGCCTTCCTTACAGGTTACAACTTCATCTATTCTGGGCTTTTTAGGAATTTCTTCCGAATAAAGTACCTTCAAATCTTTAATTCCTCTTTTTTTTAGCTCGTGTCTCATTACTTTAGCAAGAGGACATATTTTAGTTGAATATATATCTGCTATCTTGAATTTTGTAGGATCAAGTTTATTTCCAGTACCCATACAGCTTATTATATTTATATTGTGGCTTTTACACCAGACTATAAGGGATATCTTTGAGGATACAGTGTCTATTGCATCAATAACGTAGTCGGTATTTTCAGGTATTAATTCGTTTATATTTTCCTTGTCTGCAAAAGTCTGATAGGCTTTTACGGAACAGTTTGGATTTATGTCAAGGATCCTATCTTTCAATACCTGGACTTTTGGTTTTCCTATAGTCTTAAATGTTGCCTGTATTTGTCTGTTTATGTTTGTAAGGCATACAGTATCATCGTCAATTATTATTATATTCCCAACTCCTGATCTTGCAATTGCCTCAAGAGAAAAACTTCCAACACCACCCAATCCAAATATAACTACCGTACTTTTTTTTAACTTTTCTGTTGATTCCTTTCCTATTAAAAGTTCTGTTCTTGAAAACGAATTTTGTTTCATTATGTAAATTTTCAACTCCTTATTTGAATATAACAAAAATACTATATTATAATAACATAAAGTTTATACAAATAACTTATATTTAGATATAAATTATAAATTATTTGACTGACATGGGCTTATATTATTATGAATAAATGGTTAAATTATTAGTGTATATATAAATTATTTTTATTTAAGCTTAAAATATTTTAACATAGAGTGATATAATGGATTAAGTAACATACAAAAGATATATATAAATTTTAATGTTTTTTAATTTAAATTCTATGTGCAACCATCTTGAACTTATGATAGTATTATATAGGTTATTTTGTATACATAATTGTGTTTTGATTTAGTTTGAATTAATTTGGTTAAATGTATGGAAAAACATAAAAGAAAGGATTTTTATGATGAAAGATTTTGTTTTTAACTTTACATTTGTCTTTCAAATAGGTGTGTTAATATTTACAGTGTACTACTTGATACTTTCCCTATTTGGTCTTTATAAAAAGAAAGACGACGGTGCAAAATATTGTGCGCCTGAGAAGAAGTTCGCACTTCTCGTGGCAGCTCATGATGAAGAAATGGTTATTGCCAAGATAATAGAAAGTCTGCAGGATATCGAGTATCCTAAAGAAATGTATGATATTTTTGTTATAGCTGACAACTGCTCAGACAAAACTGCGAGCATAGCAAGGAAATATGATGTAAATGTATTTGAGAGAAATGTTCCGGATAAGCGTGGAAAAGGATATGCACTTGAGTGGATGTTTAACAAAATATTTAAAATGGACAAATCTTATGATGCCATAGCCATTTTTGATGCAGACAACCTAGTATCAAAAAATTTTCTCACTGAAATGAATTACAAGTTGATGAAAGGATATAAAGTTGTTCAAGGTTACATAGACAGCAAAAATCCAAATGATTCATGGATAACCGAATCATATTCAATATCATTTTGGACTGTTAACAGGCTTTTTCAGCTTGCAAGGGCAAATCTTGGATTGTCAAATCAGATAGGCGGAACTGGGTTTTGTGTAGATACTTTAATACTTAAAAAACTTGGTTGGGGTGTTACGTGCCTTACAGAGGATCTTGAATTTACCTGCAAGCTCGTACTTAACGGATATAAGGTTGGCTGGGCTCATAACGCCATAGTATATGATGAAAAACCACTTACTTTGAAACAATCGTGGAATCAAAGAAAAAGGTGGATGCAGGGTTTTACCGATGTAGCTTCAAGATTCTTTTTTAAACTGCTCAAAAAATCAGTAAAAGATAGAAGCTTTACAACACTAGACTGTGCACTTTATACGGTTCAGCCATTTACAACACTTTTGATGGGACTTGCTGCACTTTTGACATTGCTTCAGAGTAATCACGGACTTCACATATTCGTCGTAAACTATTTGTTTAATGAAAATTCATTTACACAGGCTTTGTGGAAAGCATTTAGTATTTTTCAATTTTTGTTTACGCCGTTTATAATGTTATTGGAAAATAAATTGTCTAAAAAAATGTTTTATGTTTTTGCACTTTACTCATTGAATGTAGTCATACTGTCAGCTATATTTGCCACACCTACTTTTTTGCAGATGGTAATAGGAAATGTAGTATACTTTGCAATATTTATAGTTGGTATAGGGATTATAGGCAGGAAAAAATCAATAAAGCTGTTTATATGGTATCTGCTGTATGGGATATATACTCTGACATGGATACCTATTACAATACAAGGTATATTGGACAAGAACAATAAGGAATGGAGCCATACAAAACACATTAGACAAATAGGAATTCAGGAAGTAGAATAATATTTAGAAGGTTGATTGACACTTTTGGAAAATAAAAAAATGTTAATCAACTTTTTTTTATGAATTTATAAAAAAGGATGATGAAAATATAATGGAAAGACTACAAAAATATATGGCAAGCTGCGGTATTGCCTCAAGAAGAAAATGTGAGGATATTATATTGGATGGAAGAGTCATGGTGAATGGAGCTATTGTAAATAAGCTTGGATTCAAAGTCGATATTTCAAAAGATACAGTTAAAGTGGACGGAAAAATAATAAAGCAGGAAGAGAGAAAAGTATACATAGCACTTAACAAACCAGAAGGCATAATATGCAGTGCAAATGATGATAGAAATAGAAAGACCGTCATTGACATTGTAAATATAAAAGAAAGAATTTATCCTGTAGGGAGGTTGGACTACGATACATCGGGATTGATTATCCTGACAAATGACGGAGAAGTTTACAATAAGATAGTGCATCCAAAATATGAAAAAGAAAAAACATATGTTGCAGAAATTGTAGGAAAGTTTAATGAAGATCAGCTAGACAAATTCAGGACAGGTATTGATATAGGAGACTATGTAACAAGTAGGGCAACAGCTAGAGAGATTAAGGAATACAGAAACACATCAATTGTTGAAATCAAAATACATGAAGGAAAGAACAGACAAGTAAGAAGAATGTGTGAAACCCTTGGGCATCCGGTTGTAACGTTAAAAAGAGTTGCAATAGGGAATTTAAAGCTTGGAAATTTGAAACTAGGGGAGTGGATTTATTTAGAAAAGGATAGGATATACAATATTTTCAAATAGCATACAAACAGAAAACATATCAAATATTATGTAAATTAAAACAAAAGTAAACTAATAAAAAGAAAAAATGAAAGCAAAGTTGATAATAAGTTCAATAGATGTTAAAATGAAATAAAAGTTGCAAATTTTAGGATTGAAAGAAAGGAATGAATTAGTTATGGAAGATATAAATAAACAGGACTTAATGAGAACAATACAGGTTAAGTTCCCAAGGCTTAGCAAAGGCCAAAAGCTAATAGCTGAATACATATTAAAGCATTATGACAAAGCAGCATTTATGACTGCGGCGAAACTTGGTATAAGCGTTGGTGTAAGTGAATCTACAGTTGTAAGATTTGCCAACGAACTTGGATTTTCAGGATATCCTAAATTGCAAAAAGCTCTTCAAGAATTAATAAAAAACAAATTGACAACGGTACAGAGGATTGAACTTTCAAATGATATAGTAAGTCAGGAAAATCCACTTAAAGGCGTACTTAAAGCGGATATGGAGAATATAAGGTCAACTCTTGAAAAGATAAATCATAAAACATTCGATGATGTAATAAACAGCATATTCAAGGCAAACAAGATATACATAATAGGACTTAGGAGTTCGACTGCAATTGCAGATTTTCTCGGATTTTATCTGAACCTCATACTTGATAACGTAAAGGTAGTTGGCTATGGGATAAGTGACATATTCGAGCAGATGATAAATCTAAGAGAAGATGATCTTGTAATAGGAATAGGTTTCCCCAGATATGCTTCAAGAACAATAGAATCACTTACTTTTGCAAAAAGCCGCGGTGCCGAAGTGGTTGCAATTACAGACAGCCTTCTTTCACCACTTGCATCGGCTGCAGATTATACCTTGATTGCGCAAAGCAATATGGCTTCTTTCGTAGATTCACTTGTGGCACCACTTAGCGTTATAAATGCACTTATAGTTTCAGTAGGACTTAGAGAAAAAGAAAAAATATCATCTACGTTTACTGATCTTGAAAATATATGGAAGGAATATCGTGTATATTCATTCAAAGATCAAAACTAAAATATAGGAATGATAATTTATGAAAAAAGTTATAGTAATCGGCGGTGGCCCCGCAGGTATGATGGCCGCAATAACAGCTTCCAAAAATAATTCAGTTTTACTTCTTGAAAAAAATGAAAGACTGGGAAAAAAGATGTACATATCCGGCAAAGGAAGATGCAATATTACAAACAACAAGGATATAAGTGAATTTTTTGACTATATTCCCGGTCATCCGGAATTCTTATACAGTTCACTGTACACTTTTACAAATCAAGATACTATTCGTTTTTTGAATGATTTGAATGTATCCTTGAAAGTGGAACGTGGAGATCGTGTATTTCCTGTTTCTGATAAATCCTCCGATATAATACATGCAATGGAAAAAAGTCTTAAAGAAAATAATGTAGAAATCCGTTATAATTCCACTGCAGAAGAATTTGTGTACGGGAAAAATGCAATCAATGCAGTCAAACTTTCCGATGGTTCACGTATAAATGGAGACTGTTTCATACTGGCCACAGGTGGAAAATCATATCCTGCTACCGGTTCCACAGGAGACGGCTACACTCTTGCAAAATCACTTGGTCATACTATAGTAAAGTTAAGACCTTCTCTTGTTCCAATAGAAGTCAGTAATCACTGGATAGATAAACTGCAGGGATTGTCACTTAAAAACGTTGAACTTTATATAAAAAATTCACATGGAAAAATACTTTGTAATAATTTTGGCGAAATGATATTTACCCATTTTGGAATATCAGGACCCATAGTTTTAAGTTCCAGTAGATCCGTTTCCATGAATATTAAAAATCAACATTTAAATGCTGTGATAGATTTGAAACCTGCTCTTTCAAATGATGAACTTGACAGAAGAATTCAAAGGGATTTTTCAAAATTTATCAATAAAGATTTAAAAAATTCCCTATATGAACTTCTTCCCAAAAAAATGATACCAGTAATCATAGACCTCAGTGGTATAAATCCAGATAAGAAAATCAATTCGATAACAAAAAATGAAAGACACAATCTTGTAAATACAATCAAAAACCTCAAACTTGAAATAAAATGTCCAAGACCAATAGAAGAAGCGATTGTTACCTCTGGAGGAATTAATACTTCTGAAATAAATCCTTCAACTATGCGTTCAAAGTTAATTGACAACTTGTATTTCTCGGGTGAAATAATTGATATAGACGGATATACCGGAGGATTTAACATACAAATAGCATTGTCCACAGGATTCAGTGCTGGAAATGGAGTTGATTCGTAATGATGGCAATACGAGGTGCCTCAACTATAAAAATGAATACCGAAGATGAGATAAAGAATGCTTCAATTGAATTATTTTCCAAAGTAATAGATGCAAACAAGATAAGTTTAGATGAAATTGTAGCTGTGGAATTTTCCTGTACAAAAGATGTTACAAAAGCCTATCCTGGAAAATTTATAAGAGAATACTTCAAACTTGATCATACTGCAATAATGCATTTCAATGAAATGGATGTAGATACTGATCTAAATGGTTTTATACCTTTATGTATAAGATTGCTTTTATTCATAGACAGAAAAAACAATATAGGTAAGTTTATATACTTAAATGGTGCAAAAAGACTTAGAAAAGATTTATTAGATGAATGATGTCATAAAATAAAGGATTTTATTTGTTTTTATAGAATATATAAAGGTACGGTAAATTATAAATATTTTCTATTTCCCAATTTTGAGAGGAGAGAAGGAAAATTTGAATATATCTGTAGCAATAGATGGGCCGGCGGCGGCTGGAAAAAGTACCATAGCAAACTTAATAGCCATAAAGTTCAACTTGATGTATATAAATACAGGTTCCATGTACAGAGCTGTTACTTTGATGTGCCTTAGGGAAAAAATAGGTTTTACAGACGTAAATAAAATGTGCGAATTAATCAAATCACTTGATATGCATTTTGAAAACAATAGAATCATAGTAAATAACGAAGACGTGGAAGATGAAATACGCGGCATTTATGTAACAAACAATGTATCAAATTATGCTCAAATAAAAGAGGTAAGATCTTTGCTTGTTCACATGCAGCAAGACATGTCCAATAGATATAATGTAATCATGGACGGTCGTGACATCGGAACCGTAGTTTTAAAATCCGCACCTTTGAAATTTTTCCTTACTGCATCTCCAGAAGCAAGGGCAGAGAGACGGTATACTGAATTAAGCAAAAAAGGACTTAAAGTGGAATATGAAAACATATTAAATGATATAATAAATAGGGACAATATTGATTCAAACAGAACTGTATCTCCACTAAAAAAAGCCGATGATGCAGTAGAAATAGATTCATCAAGTCTTTCTATAGATGAAGTTGTAGAGGTTATTTCAAATTATATAAATACATATATGGTGAATCTATGCCATAGTTAAGGTGGTATTATGAATATATTTCTAGCTGAAAATGCAGGTTTCTGTTTTGGAGTAAAGAGGGCAGTTGAAGAGACTCTTAACTCGGAGACGCAATACAAAGATAGAAAGGTCTATACATTAGGGCCTCTAATACATAATTCCGATGTAGTAAATTTTTTAAAATCAAGAGGGATATTTCCTATTGAACTGGAAAATATAAAGGATATAGATGACGGAAGTGTTGTTATAATACGCTCCCATGGCATATCGAAAAAGGTATTTCAAGTTTTAGAAGGCAAAAAACTAATCATAGTAAATGCAACTTGCCCATATGTATTAAATATACAAAAAAAAGTTGAAGAGTACAGTAAACGAGGATATCATATACTTATAATAGGTGATAAAAATCATCCGGAAGTACAGGGAATAAACGGATGGTGTGAAAACAAGGCCATAATTACAAGAAACGGATCTGAACTTGAGTGTATACCATCAAAGTTGTGTATAGTATCTCAAACCACTGAAAAACAAATCAACTTCGAAAAAGTATTGGGTGTAATTTCAAAGAAGTGCAAAGAATTTATAGCATTTAATACAATATGCAGTGCTACTGAATCGAGGCAAAAGTCTGCAAATTCACTATCAAAAAATGTTGATCTTATGATAGTAATTGGCGGAAAAAACAGTTCAAACACTACAAAGCTTTATGAAATATGCAGTAGCAATTGTGCTAATACCATTCATGTTGAAAATTCAGGAGAAATACCTGATAATATAATTCATTCTAATGAAATAAAAACTATAGGTGTTACAGCTGGAGCTTCAACACCGGATTGGATAATAAAGGAGGCAATTTTAAAAATGAGTGACGACAAAAATTTGGAATCAAATGAGCAATTATCTTATATGGATAAAAATGATAAGCAGATAATATTGGGTGAAAAAGTTACTGGTACAGTAATATCTGTAAATGAAAAAGAGGTATTTTTAAATATAGGATATAAATCAGATGGTATACTTCCAAAATCAGAAATAACAAAAAATGAAAGTGAAGATTTAAAAGAATTAATACATGTTGGAGATGAACTTGAAGTAAAAGTAGTAAGAAGACAAAATGAAGATGGCTATGTAGTTCTTTCAAAGCTTGAACTCGAAAGGGAAAATGCATATAGAGAATTAAAAACTGCAAATGAAAACAACGAGATATTGAAAATTACAGTCAAAGAAGCTGTTAAAGGCGGTCTAGTTGCAAATTACAAGGGAGCCAGGGTATTTATACCTGCATCACATGTAGAACTCTATCACGTAGATGATCTTTCCATATACGAGGGAAAAGAATTTGACGTAAACATAATAGAATTCAAAACTGAAAGAAAAGGCACAAGAGTTGTAGCTTCAAGAAGGGAACTTCTCAGAGGGGATAAAGAAAAACAGGAAGAAAAAACATGGAATACACTTGAAAAAGATACTGTAGTTGAGGGAGAAGTTAGAAGGCTTACAGATTTTGGTGCATTTGTAGATGTACAAGGCGTTGACGGACTTCTTCACGTATCAGAATTATCCTGGGGAAGAGTTGAAAAGCCAAGTGATGTTTTGAAAGCAGGAGACAAAATAAAAGTTTATATACTTGATGTAGACAGAGACAAGAAAAAGCTGTCACTTTCAATTAAAAAACTTCAGGAAAACCCTTGGATAAATGTAGATGTAAAATATCCAGTTGGCAGTGTTGTTCTTGGAAAAATTGTAAGATTTGCAAGCTTTGGTGCTTTTGTTGAACTTGAACCAGGCGTTGATGCTCTAGTTCACATATCACAAATAAGCCACAAGAGAATTGAAAAACCTGAAGATGTTTTAAATATAGGTGATGAAGTAAAAGCCAAAATTCTTGAAGTAAATAAAGATGATGAAAAGATAGCTTTAAGTATAAAAGAAGTAGATGAAATCTAAAAAAGCAGGCTCAATATTGCCCCCAAATGAAGGGGGCTTTTGGCTTGCCTTTTTAATATCTCTAAATTAAGCTATGGGGATGTTGTCTATGTATGAGTGTGTATCACTTATAAGAAAAAATTTGGACTGTTTTTACAAATTGAATCAGGAAAGATATTATTTTAATCCACTGAATAAAGATTTTTTCAAAGAATACCTGGATTCAAACTTTGCAAAACAGATATCCATGAGAAGAAAAGTAAAATTGATAAAATATAATTCAAAATATATAGGTTACATATGGATTTACAATTCAAATAAAAATATTTATAGCATAAACTCTATAAATATCAAAAAAGGATATGACAATACCAATACACCGTACAAGCATCTGATCTGTTCTATAAGTAAAAAACTGCCCGTTAATTATATCTGCCAAAAAAAAAATAATAATTTTAGCATACTTGAATCAATTGGCTTTACAAAACTTGATGGGACTTTAATATTCGATATAAATATAAATCAGGATTTAAAGTTTAATTTTATTAACGGTCTTGAATTTCACTCGTTTATACGCGGAAGAGATGAGGCCCTGAGATGTAATATTCAAAACAGCATCTTTGAAAATGAAGGTAGAATTCCTCTCAGTATCGAAGATATATATTACGATGAACTTCAAACATATTACTTTGAAAAGGGAGCAGTTTTTTTGAAAAAAAATGATGAATTTATAGGTTACGGACAGATTATTCTTGAAAATAAAGTAACTCCTGTCATTGTAAACTTTGGAATATTAAAAGAGCATAGAGGAAAAGGATACAGCAAGTATCTTTTAAAATATCTTCTTAAAATGAGTTATCTAAATGGATTTAGAACTATGAAAATAAAAGTTAAGAGTTCAAATACAATCGCAGCAAATCTCTATAAATCTATGGGATTTAAAATATGCAATGAAATATATACATGGAAACTTGAAAATATCCTTCCTTAAAAAATTACTTGATGAGGCGTCTAAACAGGCATCTCATTAAGCACTTCTTTATTTTTTTTAGTATATTCTTCAAGTCCAAGTCTCATTATATGAACGGCCTTTTTTAAAGAATCCTTGTTTATACAGTATGATATTCTGACTTCATTTTTTCCAAGTCCTGGAGTAGCATAAAATCCACCTGCCGGAGCAATCATTACAGTATTTTTATCTACATCAAAATCTCTAAGCATAAATTTTGCAAAATCTTCTGAGTCATCTACCGGAAGTTTTGCTATTATATAAAAAGCACCGCTTGGTTTTTTACATGAAACTCCAGGTATGTCGTTGAGTTCCTCGACTATAAGATTTCTTCTTGATTCATATTTCTTTCTTGTATTCTCAAAATAACTTTCAGGCGTGCTCCACAATGCAGATGCACCTATCTGTTCTATAGTAGGCGTACATAATCTCGACTGGCAAAGCTTCATTATATTATGCATAAACTCATCATTTTTGGAGGCAATCATACCTATTCTCGCACCACAGGCACTATACCTTTTAGACATACTGTCTATTATTATAACCCTGTCTAGTATATCCTTCATGCTTAAGGCAGAAGTAAATACCAGATCATCGTATACAAACTCTCTATAAACCTCATCGGCAATAAGATACAAATCATACTCCTTTGCTATATTGCCAAGCATTCTCAATTCTTCTTTTGAATATACAATTCCTGTAGGATTTCCAGGATTGGATATTATTATTGCCTTTGTTTTACTGGTTATCTTGTCAACTATGTCCTTTTTATTTGGAATATGAAATCCATCCTCCGATCTTGTCAAAAAAGGAACGATTGTAGTAGATGAAATTTCTGCAAAACTGTTGTAGTTTGTATAGAATGGTTCAGGTGATATAACTTCATCTCCTGGATCAAATATAGACAAAAATGTCATAAGAAGCGCTTCACTTCCTCCATTTGTAATGAGAAGCTGCTTGTCCGTAAATTTAGTATCAAGCTTTTTATCATAATATTCTATAAAATTTTTCTGAAGAGTTGATATACCTTGTGACTGAGTATATGAAAGCACTTCTTCTTTGAAATTTGAAATAGCCGAGAAAAAATTATCCGGTGTCTTTACATCCGGTTGTCCTATATTTAAATGATAAATATTTATTCCTCTTTTTTGTGCATCCTCTGCATATGGAATTAACTTTCTTATGGATGAAAAATTCATATTTGATATTCTATTAGATAATTTCATAAAAACCCCCCAAATCCTTATTTTTTTTTATTTTATAATACCTTCTGTAGGAATATGAATTGATTTTAATTCAAACATACTGCTGAATTGAATTTGTTTAAAATAACCTCTGTCACAAATACAATTAGCCCTCATCTTGTTTTTGTTCTTATATGATTCCTCTTTGTCTTTTATATTATACATCGCATAAATCACCTCTTTTAAGAGGAGTTTACCCCGAAAAACACTTTTTTATTCCAAAATTCATAACAACTAATCCTCTGGTTAATATTTTTACATATAACGCTATATTATAAAAGAACCACATAATATAATTTTTATATACATAGTGGTTCTTTGAATTTATTTTTTTATATAACTTGTATAATTATATATGTACGAGAATAAATCTTTGGCTGCTGGTGCAGATGTCTGAGCCGCATAATAATTTGATGAGTCCGGTTCATCTATAGAAACTATAAGTGTAATTTTAGGATCATTATATGGTGCCATACCTACAAAAGAAGAAACATATTTGCCAGGCATGTATCCTCCACCATTTGGACTTGCTTTTTGCGCCGTACCAGTTTTTCCTGCAATTCCATATCCCTTAATATAAGCACTTTTTCCAACACCTTCCGAAACAACCTTTTCCAAGTAACCTCTAAGATTTCGTGTTATATCTTCATTCATTATTCTGCTTGAGCCAAGATTATTGTATTTACCATCTTCTACAAAATTGCTGTCTTTTCCCATGTGCCCAGTTTCCTTCATTACGTGCGGTCGTATCCAAGTTCCTCCATTTGCTATTGCATTGAAAGCTGCCATGTATTGAACCTGCGTCAAAGCTATTCCCTGTCCAAAAGCTATATTTGCAACATCTATATCTTTCATAGAGTCTTTTGTTTTAACTATACCGCTTTCTTCACCTGGAAGATCAATTCCTGTCTTTTGTCCGAATTTAAATTTTTTTATATAATTGTAGATATTGTCTCTTCCTATCTTTATGCCAAGCTGTGCGAATCCAACATTGTTTGATTCTTTTAGAATATCTACAAAACTCAACATTCCATGGCTGGCCTTGTCCCAGTTGTATATCCTCGAACCATCGATTAATATACTGTCGTTGCACAAAAAATATTGATCTGCATTTGATGTTCCTGTTTCGAGCGCAATCTCGGAAGTTATAGCTTTAAATATTGATCCTGGTTCAAAAGTGGATTGTATTGCATTGTTTAAAGTGGCTGATTTGTTATTCATTTTGCTTACCATGGCAAGTATTTCACCATTTTTAGGATTCATTATTGTAATCGTAACGGATTTTGCACTGTTTTCCTTTAACACCTTTTCTGCTTCTTTTTCAGTAAACAGCTGTAAATTTGCATCCATGGTAAGTACCAGATCTTTTCCGTTTACAGGTTTTTTATATTTAACTCCATCATAAGGGAGGTCATAACCCTTACTATCCACTTGAGACGTGCTTGAACCGGCAATACCCGTAAGTATGTCATTATAACTCATTTCCACACCACTTATGCCTTCACCATCAAGATTAGTTTGTCCAAGAACTGGCAGCATCAAACCATTATTCACATAATATCTCTTCGTATCAGGAGATATTATTATTCCATTTATATTGAGAGCTTTTATTTTGTCCTTTTGAGCACTTGATATATTTCTCTTTAAAACTTTATAATTTGATTTTGTATTTATTATGCTGTCAACATCCGATTTTTTCATACCTAGTATTTCAGATATTTTTTTCTCAATTTCATCCATGCTCTTTTTCTTGTCACTTGCATATTCCTTCATTGTTTTAAGATCAATATCTATTCTATAGTTATTTTCATTTGTAACAAGTTCATTATAATTTCTATCAAATATTTCACCTCGTACAGGTTTTATAAGTGTCTTATTCGTCCATTGTTTTTCAGCTTTAATCCTATAAAAATCCCCTTTGCCAATCATTATATATGAGATTCTTCCTATACACGCAAGCATTATCACCCCGAATATTAAGAGTACTGCAAACAATCTATTTCTTACCGAATATTTTCTTTCTTTTCTACGCACTTTTTTTCTCCTATAAATTTATTTTGTTATACATTCTCCCCAAATTATAACTTCTATTTCTTCTTATTTCAACAATATAAAGCATATATACATTTATCGGGATATATTTTTAAAACTTTTACTATATATTTTTTTTATTTTAATATATAATATTTATCGGGATATCAAATTCTTTATGCCTTTATACCTTTAATACTTTAGTATTGTAAATAAATAAACCAAAAGGAGAGATACACTTGAATCTATTCAGGAAAAAAAATATAAATAATTTTAAGGAATCCATAAAAAAAAGTGGGCTTAAGAAAAGCCTAAATTATATAGACCTTGCCTGTCTTGGTATAGGCTCGGTAGTTGGCACCGGAGTATTCGTATCAACAGGGCAGGGGGCAAAACTTGCAGGACCTGCGGTTATAATATCCTTTATTGTAGCTGCTGTTACAAGTGCTTTATGCGGCCTTACATATTCAGAACTTGCCACAATGTTCCCCGTTGCCGGTAGTACATATTCATATTGTTATATAGCATTTGGAGAAATCATTGCATGGATCATAGGCTGGAACCTTATGCTTGAATACCTCGTATCAGGCGCGGTTGTGGCATCAGGATGGTCCAGCACCTTCACCGGTATTTTAAAATCATCAGGTATAAATCTTCCAAGTGCAATTACAACTACGCCGCTTTCTGGTGGAATAATCGATCTTCCATCTGTAATTATCGTTGCTATAATAACATATGTACTTTATATAGGTGTAACACAAAGCAGCAGAGTAAACACTATAATTGTAGCTGTAAAGATATTGGTAATATTTTTATTTATATTTATGGGGGTAACACATATAGACCCTGCAAATTATCATCCTTTTGCACCTTATGGAACACGCGGCATAATGTCTGGTGCAGCAATAATATTTTTTGCCTTTATAGGATTTGATTCGGTATCAACTGCTGCAGAGGAAACTGCAAATCCCAAAAGAGATGTGCCACTTGGCCTTGCAATCTGCCTTGGAGTTACAATTATATTGTACATAGCAGCTGCATGCATACTTACTGGAATAGTGCCTTTCAGTAAAATAGATGTTACAAATGCACTTCCTGCAGCTCTCTCGTATATCGGAATCAACTGGGGTTCTGCACTTGTCGGAGTAGGTGCTGTAGTTGGAATGATATCTACTATACTTGTAATATTATATGGACAAATAAGAATATTCATGGTCATGTCAAGGGATGGACTCCTTCCAAAATCATTTTCAAAGATAAACAGTAAATATAAAACCCCTGGAACATGTACTATAATTACAGGTATACTGACAGCATTAATATGTGGAATATTCCCCTTGAATGTAATTATAGATCTATGCAGCATAGGAACTCTGTCAGCATTTTTATTCGTGTCTGCTGGCATTATCGTTCTTAGAAAAACAATGCCAAGCGTTGAAAGAAAGTTCAAATGTCCCTTTGTACCTGTGACACCTATAATAACCATACTTTTCTGCATATATCTAATGGTAAATCTTCCTGCAGTCACCTGGATAAGATTTGTCATATGGACTGGTGTCGGACTTGCATTATATTTTGCATATGGAATGAAACACAGCACAATGAATAATCTAAAATAAAGCTTCAACTTATTGAAAATAATACTTTATTAGGTATATAATAAATAATGTTTTTAAGGAGGAGATACATTATGTCAAAACACAGATACGATAAGAAAATCGATTTAAATATTATGGATTCTCAGCCCAAAAACAATGAAAAGCAATATTGGTTTTATAATAAATTAAAATGTATATTATTTGATAAATATGACAAAGACGTTCCACTGGAATACTTATATTTGCTAAATTCATTGCAGGGAACAAAGTATAATGTTCCAAAAAGCGCCAAAAAATTTCGTCTTGAAAAAACTATGGAAACATTAATAGACGAATTAAGTCCAGATGAAAGATACAAGCTAATACCTGACACTGTAGAGGAATCCAAAATAATGAAAAAGACAATAAAAAAATTGAAGATGGAATCTGCAGAAGATACAATATGGAGAAAAATAACCGGCTATGCCAACTTAAATTTTGAGTTTATAAAAGCCCTGGCAAAAAAACTAGACGGCAAAAAAGTACTTGAGATAATGTCAGGAAACGGGCTTTTATCGTACATGCTTAGGGAAAATGGAGTAGATGTCTTTGCAACAGACATTGCTCCAGATAAATACAATGATTATATTGCCATGCGCAGTGGAAACTACGGTGATATAAAAAGAATAGATGCTGTCTCTGCAGTAAAAAAATATGGCAGCAACGTGGATTATATGTTATGCAGCTGGCCCCCTCAGGGAGAAGTAGAAATTATACATGCACTGGAGGCATTTAACAAAATCAAGAAACAAGCTGTTTTAATTTATATCGGCGAAGATAAGGGCGGAGTCAATGCAACAAATGAATTTTTTGATCGGCTGGACATTGTGGACGAAATGCATAAAATCAATTCATTGCATGTTAGCAATATCAATTCAAATGACAAAATTCGCATGGTGAGATTAATTTCAAATTAAAAATAAGCACGAAAACAGGTGAAGAAATGAAACATAATTATTATAAAATAATGCTAGCTGAAATAGATCATATGGATATTAAAGATAGACGGGTAAAATTATTATTACATAGCTGCTGTGCACCGTGCAGCTCCCATGTAATTCAATTATTATCTAAATATTTTGATATAGAAGTATTGTTTTTTAATCCTAATATTTATCCTGAATATGAATATACAAAGCGGCTGAAAGAACAAATACGGCTTATACACGAAATGGGATTTAATTATAACGTCATAGGTCCCAAATATGAAAGTGATTTATTTTATGATGCTGTTAAAGGTTATGAAGATATGGGTGAGGGCAGTGAACGATGTGAGAGGTGCTTTGAACTCAGACTTGGTGCCGCTGCAAAATATGCCGGATTAAATAAATTTGATTATTTTACAACAACCCTTACAATAAGCCCTATGAAAAATTCAGAAAAAATAAATGAAATAGGTATGAATCTCGCCAATAAGTATAATGTTAAATTTCTTCCATCTGATTTCAAAAAAAATGATGGATTTAAGTCATCTGTAATGTTGTCTAAAAAATACAACTTATATCGTCAAAATTATTGCGGTTGCATTTTTTCACAGAAAGAACGGATTAATAAAATATAATTGTCTGGAACTAGATTGGAGTAGATTAACATGAAAAAAGCTATTAAAGCAGCATTCCCAAACACAATACCAATTATGCTCGGGTATATTTCAGTTGGCATGGCTTTTGGATTATTGTTTGAAAAGTCAGGTTACAGTTTATTTTGGGCAACTTTAATGAGTGTAGTCGTGTATGCAGGTTCCATGCAGTTTATAGCTATCAATTTATTAACAGGTGGCGCTGGATTTATTGAAATAGCACTTATGACTTTGTTTGTGAACATCAGACATTTATTCTACGGATTATCTTTTATAGACAAGTTTAAAAATATGGGAAAGAAAAAAACATACATGATATATTCTCTTACTGATGAAACCTACTCATTATTATGTTCTGTAAAAGCTCCTGAAGGAGTTAATAATAACTTATTTCTATTTTTCATATCTTTTTTAAATCAGATGTATTGGATAATTGGAACAATTATTGGATCTGTTGCGGGTACACTTATTAAATTCGACACAAAAGGAATTGATTTTGCAATGACTGCATTGTTCGTAGTTATTTTTATTGAACAGTGGTCTTCATATAAAACTCATATTCCTGTTTTAATTGGTATTTTATCAACTATTCTCTCTCTTTTAATTTTCGGGCCCAATAATTTAGTTTTACCAGCAATGATACTTATAGTTATGAATTTGATGTTTTTTTCAAAACAAATAGAACGAAAGAACTGCAAAAAAAGCAAGGAGGATGCTAAAAATGCATGTTAATAATAGGTATGCTCTAATTGCTATTTTAGTTATGGGAGCCGTTACATTCGGCATAAGAATGGCGCCATTTATATTATTCGGTAATAAAAAAAGCACTCCTAAATGTATAGTGTACATAGGTAATAATTTACCTCCAGCAGTAATAGCTATGCTAATAATTTACTGTTTAAGAAATATTAAATTATTAGCATTTCCTTTTGGAATTCCTGAGGCAATTGGAATTATAACAGTAGCAGTTTTACATATATGGAAACATAATAATTTAATCAGCATACTGGGTGGAACAATCGTATACATGATTGAAGTACAGTTAATATTTGTATGAATAAAATTGTGTTTAGAAATTTGTCTATGTACCTTTGCATTTGTTTATAGTTTTTCATTGATAAACCAAAATCCTTGCCGGTTTCAAAAACATCATAAAACATTTCTTTCATTTCATCAGGAGAATGTTTTACATGCCCTTGTATCATTAGCTGTGTTTCTTCTGTGCGATACATCTTAAGTAGAGCTGGTACCAAACACCATGTCGGAAGATAATAGAGTGCTTGTGGATAAATTCTCCGAGCATGTATGCCAAGCAAAGTACATATCTTAAAGCCTTCACGAATTAGCCGTATAGAATGTTTAATGTACTTTTTGTTTGAAACATATTTTTGCGCCGTCCTTGCTTCCATAACACCAGCGACAAGTCCATTGGCTTCTACATAATGGCTGATTAACCAGCCAAATATATTTTTGCTAATTTTGGGGTTCAAATTAGCTTGTCTCATTATTTTTTCAACTTGAAGGACTGATTCGGAGACAGTTCCATCTTTTTTCCCAAGCATGGTAGGTGCGTTTTTACTACCAAAAATTACACAGGTAATTTTATTCCCACTTTTGCCTCCACCTGCAATATGTGCCTGACCGTATATAATTTTGGAATCTTGAAAGGCACTTTCGATTTGTCGAATGTGAGTAATCCATAAATTTTGTAAAAAAAGAATGCTCATATCTTTCTCCGTTTTTGCTAGTATAGGTAGAATGGAATTTAATTGATTCGCTTTTGTTGGAACGATAATCAAATCATATCTATTATTGTCTATTTGCTCAACTGTATTTGGCCTATATAAAATTTCTATAATAAGTCTATTTTGTTTTCTTGCATCAAGGCAATGAATGATAATCCCATTTTTATCAATCTCTGACTTTCTTCCCCTTCGTACAAAATGCGTTACCTCATATCCAGCCTCTGACAACTGCCATCCATATATACAACCAATAACACCGGTACCAACTACTAAAATTTTCATAATTAGTTTTCTTCTCTCTCAAGATATTTTTTTGAAATGCCATCAAGAAGCAAATCAAGGCCATATAAAAATTCATCTTTACAATTTCGCTTATTTAGTTTCAGATGAGCCTTATAAACATTGGGGAATTTTTGCAGATCAAATTTAACATTCCCTACCTCGGAAGCTTGATCATTTGTAATACTGATTTCAGCATGACCTATAACATAAGCAATAATAATATGGATCAGTGAAAAAGCTTCTTGCACGGACATATTGGTATCTTTTAAAATTAACAATAAGCTTTCCACTTGCCCAATTCCTTTTTCAGTTATAGGTGAATGCGTCGATATAACTGGTAAAACATTTGGATGCCGCAATAAAATCTCATAAAATGAGAGTGCAACATTCCTTAGAGTTACTTTCCAATCTAGCGATGGTTTAGGTATTTCAACTTCACATGTAATTATTTCTACAATACCATCCTGCAAATCTTTCTTGCCTTTAACGTAATTATATAGAGACATCGCCTTGACATTAAGTCTTTTGGCAATATTTCTCATACTAAATTCATCTTCGCCGTATTCGTCCAAAAGATCAAAAGCCGTTTTTATAATTACTTCACGACTCAACTTTGAATGTCTAGGATTCAAAACTTACACCTCCACTGCTTTCATTAAACTTACACTGTAAGTTTATGTTTTTATTATAGTACTCAATAACAACATTTTCAATAAGACATCTCATGTTTACACAAGTATACTTTAACGATATAATTATATGATGAAAAAACAATAAGAATGGAGTATTTACATGAATAAACCACAAATTTACATAAATGATAGTAAAAAAAACTTCTTTATTGAAACCTGGGGCTGCCAGATGAATGAGGAAGACTCTGAAAAGTTGTCCGGTATGCTTAAAAATATGGGTTACATGGAAACTCAAGACAAAAACACCGCTGACATTATAATATTTAATACTTGCTGTGTTCGTGAAAATGCCGAACTCAAAGTATTTGGAAATCTTGGAAGGCTTAGAAAACTCAAAAAGAATAAACCCAATCTCATAATAGCGGTATCCGGGTGTATGATGCAGGAGAAAGATATGGCAGAGGACATAATAAAAAGATTCCCATTTGTAGACATCATATTCGGAACTCACAATTCGTACAAATTTCCTGAATACTTAAATAGGGTGCTTCAGGGAGGAGAATCCATAATTGAAATACAACAAAAGGAAGACCGTATAGTGGAAGGTGTTCCAATCGACAGAAAGAGCTCTGTGAAAGCTTTCGTAACAATCATGTACGGCTGCAACAACTTTTGCACTTATTGTATAGTTCCGTATGTACGTGGAAGAGAGAGAAGCAGGGAGCCTGAAAATATAGAGCATGAGATAAAATCCCTTGTAAACTCCGGCTACAAGGAAATTACACTTCTTGGTCAAAACGTAAATTCCTATGGAAAAGATCTCGCCCCAAAAGTAACCTTTGCACAGCTTCTAAGAAGAATAAACAAAATTCAGGGACTTGAGAGGATACGATTTATGACACCTCATCCAAAAGATCTTACAGATGACGTAATAGAGGCTCTTGCGGATTGTGAAAAGTTATGCGAACACGTACATCTTCCTGTTCAGTCTGGTTCAACAAGAATTCTAAAAAAAATGAACAGAAACTATTCCAAAGAAAAGTACTTGGAGCTTGTAGAAAAAATTAGAAAGGCCATTCCAAAAGCGGCTATAACAACTGATATAATAGTTGGCTTTCCTGGAGAAACAGAAGCTGACTTTAGTGAAACATTGAGTCTTGCAGAAAATGTACAATATGATTCAGCTTTTACGTTCATATTCTCAAAAAGAAAAGGAACTCCTGCAGATGAAATGGATGAGCAGATTCCAGATGACATAAAGCACGAAAGATTCAACAAGCTTATAAATGTCATAAATGCCTCTTCTCTACAAAAGAATAAGCAATATGAGGGAAGAATTGAAGAAGTTCTAGTAGAGGGTCCAAGTAAAAATGACACTGAAAAATTAATGGGAAGGACAAGAAGTGGAAAACTTGTAAATTTCACAGGCGATAAAAACTGTATCGGACAGCTTGTGAATGTACGTATAACTCATGCAAATTCATTTTCACTTTCAGGAGAACAATATAAATAAAATTTGAAAGGAGGAAACCAGCCATAAAAATCCGGCTGGTAAAAATACTATGGCTTTAACTCCCATGATGCAGCAATATTTAGATATAAAAAAACAGTATGACGATTGTATACTGTTTTTCAGGCTCGGTGATTTCTATGAAATGTTCTTTGAAGATGCGAAACTTGCATCCCGCGAACTCGAACTTGTTTTAACCGGAAGAGACTGCGGACTTAAAGAGCGGGCCCCCATGTGTGGGATTCCATATCACGCTGTAGACTCCTATATAGGAAAATTAATAGCGAGGGGATATAAGATAGCGATATGCGAACAGCTTGAAGATCCTGCTCTTGCAAAAGGCATTGTAAAAAGAGGTATTATAAAAATATTTACTCCTGGAACATATACCAATAAATCTTTTCTTGAAGAAAATAAAAACAATTACATATCAAGTCTTTATATAGATAAAGAACTCGATATGTTTTCAATATGTTTTTCAGATGTATCTACAGGAGAATTCAACTGTACGGAAGGGTCGCTTGATCTACCAACCATTCTTGATGAAATATCGAAGTACGGCCCGCGGGAAATGCTGCTTCAGGATGAAATGGAAGATTCAATTTATAAGAACATAACTCAAGTATTCAAGGGCTCTATTACAAAACTTTCCCCAGACTACTTTAAAGAGGATTTCAGTCAACTGCTTTCCAATCAATTTGAAGACTTCGATTCGCAGAAATTGGATGAATCCCTTACAATATGCTGCGGATCACTTTTAAAATACATAATAGACACCCAGAAAACATCGCTTTCCCATATAAATAAAATAAACCGCTACAGCATAGTAGACTATCTTTCAATAGATTCAAATTCAAGAAGGAATCTTGAACTCACAGAAAACCTGAGAGAAAAGAAAAAAAGAGCATCACTTTTATGGGTAATTGACAAAACAAGCACTGCCATGGGTGGAAGGCAGCTTAGAAGATGGGTTGAAAGACCTCTTATTAAAAAATCCTCTATAAAAATGCGCCAGGATTCTGTAGAAGAAATTCTAAATGACATCTCTTCCCAGGAAGACCTGAAAAGTTCACTCAAGAACATATATGATATTGAGAGGCTTGTTGGAAGAATATCTTCAAAGAGCGTAAATGCAAAGGAACTTATATTTTTAAAAAACTCCATAGAAAAAATACCCGACGTAAAATCAATACTTTCAAAATTCAATACTTCTCTTCTTGCGCATATGTACGAAAGTCTTGATGAACTAAGAGATATATACGACTTAATAGACACTTCAATCGTAGATGATCCTCCAATGTCTGTAAAAGAGGGAAACATAATAAAAAAAGGCTACGACGGTGAAATCGACGAACTCAAAGATATAAAGACAAACGGTCGAAAATGGATTGCAAATCTTGAAAAAAGTGAAAGGGAACATACCGGAATTAAATCGCTTAAAATAGGCTACAACAAGGTATTCGGATATTTTATAGAAGTAACCAAAAGTAATTTAAATCTTGTTCCCGATGACAGATATATAAGAAAACAGACACTTACAAATTGTGAAAGATATATAACTCCCGAGCTCAAGGAAATGGAAGATAAAATACTTAAAGCGGAAGATAGACTTATAAATCTGGAATATACTACATTTGTAAAGATCAGGGATGATATTGAAAAGCAGGTAGACAGAATGCAAATTTCTGCAAGGATAATTTCAGAACTGGACTGTCTAAACTCACTTGCAGAAACTGCCCTTGAAAACAACTACTGCAAACCAGAAATAACTTCAGGAGACAGTATTTCAATCATAGACGGGCGTCACCCTGTTGTTGAAAAAATGCTCGATACTGGAAGTTTTGTAGCAAATGATGTGAATCTTGACAGAAAAAACAATCAACTGCTTCTTATAACAGGTCCCAACATGGCTGGAAAATCTACATATATGAGGCAGACTGCACTCATTGTAATACTTGCACAAATAGGCAGTTTTGTACCTGCAAAGTCGGCATCCATCGGTATATGCGACAAAATATTTACAAGAATTGGAGCCTCGGATGATTTATCATCTGGTAAAAGTACATTTATGGTGGAGATGTGGGAGGTATCAAATATACTCAAAAATGCCACAAACAAAAGCCTTGTACTTTTAGATGAAGTAGGAAGAGGCACGAGTACTTACGATGGTCTTAGCATAGCCTGGTCTGTAATTGAGTATATGTGCGGAAGCAGGAAAATGAAGTGCAAAACATTGTTTGCCACACATTATCATGAACTCACACGACTTGAAGGAAAAATTCCAGGTGTCAAAAACTATTCTGTAGCGGTAAATGAAATAAACGGTGAAGTTGTCTTCCTTAGAAAAATAGTCGAGGGAGGTGCCGACCAGTCTTACGGTATTGAAGTAGCAAAACTTGCAGGAATCCCCGAAAAGGTCATAAAAAGAGCAAAAGAAATTCTTTCGGAGCTTGAAAGTGAAAATACCAGTGAACCAGCTGATGTTGAAGTTGTTCATGAAAAACCTGCAGTTCAAATCAATATGCAGGACATCGAAGAACAAAAATTTATAAAAGAAATATCTTCTATAAATATATTAGATATGACACCTATGGAGGGTTTTAACAAACTATATGATATAATAGAGAAAGTAAAATCAATATCTAAATAAAAGGTTGTGCGTTTATGGAAAGAATAAATATACTTGACATAAAAACTACAAACAAGATAGCAGCGGGAGAGGTTATAGAAAGACCATCCTCTGTTGTAAAAGAGCTTGTGGAAAACAGCATAGATGCCGGTGCAAAAAATATAACAATTGAGATAATTGAAGGCGGGAAGGAACTTATACGTGTAATTGACGATGGGCTCGGTATTCATGAAGATGATATAGAAAAAGCATTTCTTCCGCATTCTACAAGTAAAATTAAAGAGATAGATGATATATACAAGATAAGCACAATGGGATTTAGGGGAGAGGCTCTTGCAAGCATAGCATCAGTTTCAAAAACCAAATTGAAAAGCAGAACCATTGAGAGCAAGTGCGGTCATGAAATATACATAATCGGTGGTAAAATAGACTGTATTAAAGATGCTGCTTCAAATCAAGGAACTACCATAGAAGTACGTGACTTATTTTTCAATGTACCTGCAAGGAAAAAGTTTCTAAAATCAACAAACAGCGAAACAGCTCACATATCTGACATAATATCGCGCCTTGCACTTGCAAATGCATCTGTTTCCTTTAAATTCCTAAACAACGGCAAAAAATCCATTACGACCTTTGGAACAGGAAAGCTTCAGGATGTAATAAGAAGCATCTATGGAAAAAATATATATGAAAACATAATTTCAATAGAAAAACACAGCGATACAGTTTCAGCCTACGGATATATAGGAAATTCTGAAATAAGCAGAGGCAGCCGAAACAATCAAAGCATATTTGTAAACAAACGTTATATAAAGGATAAATCCATTACTTCGGCTGTTGAAAGGGCATTCAAATCATTTTTGATGATAAATAAATTTCCATTTTTCATTATTTTTATTGATATATTCCCTGAATTTGTAGATATAAACGTACACCCATCAAAGCTTGAAGTAAAATTCAGTGAATCCGGATTCATATTCAAATTCATATTTGATGCCGTACATGAAGCAATTCGTGAAAGTATGAAAGAATCCTTCACATTGGATATCCCTGATGCTTACGAGAAGCTTCCCAAATACAATTTGCATGAGACAGAAAAAGAAAAGATACAAATTCCAATAGATCTTGAAAAACACGAACATGTAAATTATAAAATCGATATTCCATATGAAAAACCCGAAAGTATTTTCAGTGTATTAAAAGAAGATAAATCGGTTCAAAAAAAACCAATAGTTCCAGAAACACAAAATTCTTCTCCAAAATTTCCAGAGCTTAGAATAATAGGACAGTTCAACAACACCTATATAATATGTGAAGCTCTAAATACACTATATATAATAGACCAGCATGCTGCACATGAAAAAATACTTTTTGAAAAATACAGAAATGACATAAAGAATGGGACTGTAGCTTCACAAATGTTACTAGCTCCAGAGGTAATAGAGCTTTCAAGCTATGATTATTCAACTTATTTGGAAAACAGCGGTATATTTAAAAATGCCGGTTTTTGTATAGACTCATTCGGAGATAATGCTATATCAATACGCCAGGTTCCAGTGATACTTGGAAAACCTGATGTCAAAAACTTCTTTGAGGCCATACTTGACGATATAAAAAACATGGGGTCCGGAGAAACATATTCTGTAAAATACAACCTGATTGCAACCAAAGCCTGCAAAGCTGCCATAAAGGCACATGACAGCCTGTCACGTTTGGAGATGGAGAACCTTGTTGAAGATCTTAGATACATAGATGATCCATTCAACTGTCCCCACGGAAGACCTACAATAATAAAATTCACGGTTACAGATCTCGAGAAAAAATTCAAAAGAATACAATAGACATTTTGGAGGGTAAATTTAAAATGATTGACCTGTTTGTACTTGCCGGTCCTACTGCAGTAGGCAAAACCAATATATCAATAAAACTTGCAGAAAAACTGCATGGAGAGATAGTTTCAGCAGATTCCATGCAGATATACAAACATATGGATATAGGTTCTGCAAAGATAACAACTGAAGAAATGAAAGGCATACCTCATCATATGATTGACATAGTTGAGCCTCATGAGAAATTCAATGTATCCAAATACAAATTTTTGGCAAAAAACTGCATTGAAAAAATAGACTGTAGAAAAAATCTTCCCATGATGGTTGGTGGAACGGGTCTTTATATAAATTCCATAATATTCAATTACGATTTTACAGATGCAACTACCGATAAAGATTATAGAAAGTATCTTGAAGATCTTGCTGAAAAAAATGGGAAAGATTATGTGCACAAGCTCCTCATTGACATAGATGAAGAATCCTACCAAAAACTCTATCCAAATGATCTTAAAAGAGTTATACGTGCACTGGAAGTTTATAAGTTAACAGGAAAAACAATAAGTGAATATAACAGGGAAAATGATATATTCAATATACCATACAATATTTATTATTTTGTACTCACCATGGACAGAAAAACTTTATACGACAGGATAAACAAAAGGGTAGATATTATGATGGATTCCGGCCTTGTAGATGAAGTAGCTCATCTCCGTGACATTGGATACAACTCCAGTATGCAGTCAATGAAGGGAATAGGGTACAAAGAGATACTAAGTTACCTTGAAGGTGAGTATGCCTTCTCTGAGGCAGTTGAAAAAATTAAAAAGGGCAGCCGCAACTATGCTAAACGACAGCTTACTTGGTTTAGAAAAGACAAAAGGGCAAATTGGGTGAATAAAGATGATTTTGAAAATGAAGATATGATTGTTGACTATATTATAAAGAAATTTTATTCTATGAAGAACTTGTTTAAAAGTTAAATACTGGTATAATATAATTAGTATTCTTGTTTTTACATGAAGTTTTAAAAAGCTACGGAGGGTGAAAATTTATGAGCAAACCAATAAATAATCTGCAGGATATATTTTTAAATGGCGCAAGAAAAAACAGAACTATGGTTACCATCCACTTGACAAATGGGTTCCAGATAAAAGGGACTGTAAAAGGATTTGATAATTTTACTGTAATACTTGATTCTGACGGTAAGCAGATGATGGTTTACAAACATGCCATTTCAACTATTACACCTTTAAAACAAATTCTATTCAGCAATACACAAGAAGGTGAATCTTAAAAAAGAACAGGCGATTGCCTATTCTTTTTTAATGTGCTAACATAATATAAGTGACATATTAGGAGGTATTAGTTTTGCTGGATATAACTAGACAACATCTAAAAAAATATTATAACATAGATGACAGGGTAATTGAAATTTATGAAAAAGCATTGAAAGATGTCGAGGAACAATTCAAGTATTACAATGAAATAAGGGAATACAACCAGCTAAAGGTCTTAGATGCAATGCAGAAAGAAAAAATAAGCGAATCTCATTTTACAAATTCATCAGGATATGGATATGACGATATTGGAAGGGATTCTTTAGATAAAGTTTATGCTAGAATATTCCATTGTGAAAGTGCAATTGTAAGGCCTCATTTTGTAAATGGAACTCACGCACTTGGATGTGCCCTTTTTGGGAATCTAAGACCTCGTGATACACTGCTTTCAGTTTGTGGAAAACCTTATGACACGCTTCACGGAATAATAGGTATAGACGGAAAACGTAACATAGGCTCCTTGAAAGAATACGGAGTAAACTACAAACAAGTCGATCTGAAAAAAGATGGCAGTGTGGATTTTGATGAAATAGGCAAATGCCTTAGGGAAGACACTTCAATAAAACTTGTACATATACAGAGGTCAACTGGTTATGGATGGAGAAGGTCACTTCTTATATCTGAAATAAAAGAAATAATAGCCTTTGTTAAAAATATAAATAAAAATGTAATATGTCTTGTAGACAACTGTTACGGTGAATTTATAGATACCATGGAACCAACTGATGTAGGTGCAGATATTGCAGCGGGTTCTCTGATAAAAAACATAGGCGGTGGAATAGCTCCTGCAGGCGGATATATAGTCGGCAAACAGGAATATATTGACCAAGCCTCATACAGATTAACAGTTCCCGGAATAGGAGGGGAGTGTGGTTCAACATTCGGAGTCATGAGACAGATGTATCAAGGTCTATTTCTAGCACCGCATGTTGCAATGGAAGCACTTAAAGGGGCACTACTATGTTCAAGAATAATGGAACTTACTGGATTTTCAGTACTTCCTGCATATACCGACAAGAGAAGTGATATAATTCAGTCTATAAAATTCAATGATAAAAACAAACTTATAAACTTCTGCAAAGGCATACAGAAAGGATCACCTGTAGATTCCTTTGTAGAATGTGAACCATGGGATATGCCTGGCTATAAAGATAAAGTAATAATGGCGGCTGGTGCATTTGTACAGGGATCTTCTATAGAGCTTTCGGCAGATGCTCCCATAAGAGAGCCTTATATTGCATATCTGCAAGGCGGACTTACATTTGACCACGCCAAAATAGGAATACTTATAGCACTGTCAAATGTATTGAATGAAAAATAATATGTTTATTTATAAATAAGCTCTATATATACCTGCAAGTTTTCCGATAATGGTGCAGTTTTGTACTATTATCGGTTTCATTGTCCTATTTTCAGGTTGAAGCCTTACATAACCATCTTCTTTAAAAAATCTTTTCAGCGTAGCCTCGTTTTCAATAAGGGCACCAACTATCTCACCATTTTCGGCAGAGTTTGATTTCTCCATTATTGCAAAATCTCCATCAAGTATGCCTGCATCTATCATACTGTCTCCATGAATTCTAAGCATAAATAGCTGTTTTTTGTTTTTTATATAATCAATCGGAATCGGGAATGTATCCTCTATGTTTTCTACTGCAAGTATAGGTGTACCAGCAGCTATAGTACCTATTATAGGGACATTTATCATTTCTTTTTTAGGGGAATTTTCCATAATTTCTATTGTTCTAGGTTTGGTTGAATCACGTTTAATAAGACCCTTGCTTTCAAGATTCTCAAGATGCATATGTACTGTTGAAGTCGACTTTAATCCAACAGCTGCACATATTTCCCTTACAGAAGGAGGGTAGCCCTTGGCCTCTACATATGATTTTATAAAATTATATATTTCAAGACGTCTGTTTTCTCTTTTCTCTGACATAAAAACACTCCTAAAACCTTATTAATTTGAATTATATCACATATACATCTTTAAATCAAACTTGTGTTCTATTATTGACATAATGCAAAACTATGTTTTATACTAGTCAGTATACTATATATTTTCAGGAGGTATTAATGAGCAAAAAATACTGTATATTTGATGAAAACAAAACTTGTGATGAATGTAGGAAATGCGACATGTGTGATCTGGATCCGGAAAAAGAATGCAACAATTGTGGAAAATGTATGGAAATGGAAGGGTATGACATGCGCGCCGTAAAGATAGATGAAATAATTGAAGATGATATTGAAGATACGGAAAGCTTCCAAGATGAAGATGATACCCAGTGTGTAGAAAACGATACTCATTATCAATTGGATGCTGAAAATTGTTCTGGCGGAGAAGATGTATTCGATTCTGCAGAAATTAAATACATAGACGATGTAGACGGACTCAGTGAACTTCTTAAAGATAAGGATGTCTTCACCAAATTAATGCACGAAGAATATCCCGGCCTAATCAAAATAAACAAAGAAAAAAATTCTTGATAAATAAAAAAGGAGCAGTAAACAGCATGAGTATACTACTCCTTTTTTATTTATTTAATATGTAAGATTTAAATCATCCAGCATCTTAAAATCACGATTGACTTTTTGGCCACTAGTGGTAAGATAATCTCCTATAAGCATACCGTTTATTCCTGAAATAAATCCCAAAGGCTGGAGAGTTCCCAGATTTTTTTCTCTTCCTCCCGCAAATCGTATATTCTTATCAGGAAGTATAAATCTAATTATGGCAAAAGTCCTTATTATCTCAATAGGAGACAGTGGAGGCATGTTTTCGAATTTTGTTCCTTTAACAGGATTTAAAATATTTATAGGTACAGCATCAACATCCAACTCCTTTAATAAAAAACTATGTTCGATCCGTTGCTTCATGGTTTCACCCATTCCTATGATCATCCCGGAGCAAACTTCCATGCCAGCTTCTTTCGCACAGCGTATTGTATCTATTCTTTCATCATATCCGTGAGTTGATACAACTTTATCAAAAAAGCTTCGTGCAGTTTCTAAGTTATGATTGTATCTTTCAACTCCAGCATCTGCAAGCTGCTTTGCCGCATCCATAGTAAGAGTTCCGAGACACGCACACAGTTTTAAATTTGTTGCTTTGCCAATACGTTTAAATGCGTTCAATATTATCTTGAAGTTCTTTTCTTGTCCAGTATATCCAAGTCCACTCGTACAAATATCACAGTGCTTTGCACCAGACTTTTCTCTTTTTATAGCAGTAGCTACAATTTCATCTTCGTCTATAAGAGGGTAGCACTTCACATTTGTATTATGATGGGACGACTGAGCGCAAAATGCGCAGTCTTCTCCGCAGTTTCCCGATTTAGCATTTATAACAGAACAAAGATCCACGTTGTTTCCAGTAAACTTTTCTCTTATTTTATTTGCAAAACTGCATATTAGGAATACATCACTTTCGCTTGATTTTGAAAGTAGTTCACATTCTTCTTCTGTAACAGAACCTCCAGAAATAACTTTCTCCCCAATTCTTAATATTTCATTCCATAAACTTTCCATATATAATCTCCTTAAATGATATTGTTAACTTTAAAATATAATTTAGTTAACAATATCATTATATCAAGATGTAGTAAATACATCAAGATAAGTTTTATAATCACTTTTAAAAGTCATCTTCATCGCTTAAAGGATTCAAGTTGACAGCTTTTCTAAGTTCTTCATCATCCACGTGGGTATATATTTGAGTTGTAGATACACTTTCATGGCCCAATATCTTCTGCAAGCTCCTTATATCAACCTTTCCATACTTATACATAAGTGTAGCTGCAGTATGTCGCAATTTATGAGGAGTATATTTTTTATCATCAAGACCTGCCTTTTTAAGATATTTTTTTAGTATAAGTTCTACAGATCTTTTATTTATTCTAGTATAATTTTTGCTTATGAAGAGGGCATCTTTATCTATTATTTTGCCGTAAGTTTCATTTCTAACATTTATATATCTTTCAACGGATTTGATGCAGGCTCTGTTTAAATAGATCGTTCTTTCTTTATTTCCTTTTCCTATTACAGTCAAAGTATCATTCTTTATATTCGACATGTTTATTCCGCATAATTCTGAAAGCCTCATGCCACAATTTAAAAACAATGTTATCATGCAGTAATCCCTTTCTTTGAACTTTCCATCTATTGCTTTCAAAAGTCTGCGGCTTTCATCGAGAGTCAAATATACAGGATTCCTTTTATCTATTTTAGGGGACTCAAGTTCAACAGCCGGATTTTCAGTAATGATTTTTGCTTTTCCATAAAGATATTTAAAAAAAGATTTTATAGAAGCAACTTTTCTTGCTCTGGCATAACTTCCATTTTCTCTGTAATTTTCAGTGAAAGATATGAAAGCAAACAATTCTCCAAGAGTTATACTTTTTAAAAAATCATTGCTTATATCTTTTATAATTATATCTTTAAAATCGCATTCCTCAGGGACCAAACCTTTATATAATTTCAAAAACCTAAAAAACATAATAAGATCAATTTTATAACCATCTATAGTATTTTTTGATTTGCCGCGTATAGTACCAAGGTAGTTCAAAAAATCATTTAAACACCTTGGAAGTGTTGAATCGTATAGGTTTGTTAATTTGTACTTCATGTAGCTCCACCCTTTTCTCTTTTAAGTTAACTTCGCTAAATTGATATTTAGCGAATATAGTATTCTACAAATGCATCACAAAATCCTTCTTTTATCCTTCTATTATACTAGATTATTTAAGTTTTAAAAAATATTTATTTCAAGTAAATGTAGAATTACATGCTCCAATAGATTTTAAAAATTTTATTTTTAAATAATTTAAGGTATGAGGCGTATAATTTTCTAATGTTTAGGTAAAATATAGTAATATATAGACTTGATACAAAAGGAGGTATTCTGCCATCCTAAATGTGTTGGCAGCAATTTATATGATAATTGGCATACCGAATGGATTACTGTACTTTAAATACAAAATGTTCTTAAATACTTTTTTTAAAGGACTTGGTGCAAGTGTAATAACTTCTCCTTCTACAAATACAGAAATACTTGATCTTGGAATAAAATATTGTGTTGACGAAGCATGCCTTCCAATAAAAATATTTCATGGCCATGCAGCTTACATAAGAAACAAATGTGATATTATGCTCATTCCAAGAATAATGCAAATTGAAAAAAATGAATTTATATGTCCCAAATTCTGCGGACTACCTGAAATGATAAAAAACAATATTCCCAACATGCCCCCTATTATTTCAGAACCAATTTATGCTTTCTCAAAAAAGAGTTTCAGATCATGGATAAATCGTACAGGACGTCTTTTTACAAAAAATATTTTTAAAATAAATCATGCATACGATGCAGCCATTGATTTTCAAAATCAATATGAACCAAAAACAAGGAACAATTCTTTCCCCATAAATATTGCATTAGTAGGTCATCCCTACAACATATATGATAATTTTGCAAACATGAATGTAATAAAAAAGCTCCAAAAGCTTGGAATTGGAGTGATAACTGAAGAATATATAAAAAAATCCATTATAAACAAGCAATCTTCCTCCTTGTTTAAAAAACCATTTTGGACTTTTGAAAGAAATTCATATGGATTTTCAACTTACATGGCAGAGCAAAAAAACATTGACGGAATAGTATATGTTTCTTCATTTGCCTGCGGAATAGACTCAATTGTAATAGAACTCATAAAGGATCAACTTGATAGCTTTCCTATATTAGTTCTTAAAATCGATGAACAAACTGGAGAAGCTGGTTTCAATACAAGGCTTGAAGCCTTCTCTGACATGCTCAAAAGAAGGTGTGTATAATGAAAATTACGTTTCCCAATCTCGGGAACACAGTGTTTGCTGTAAAAGCCGTATTTGACGGTCTAGGAATAGATTATGTGCTCCCCCCTCCTACAACAAAAAATTCACTTGAAAAAGGCTGTCTTTATTCCCCTGAAGAAATATGTCTGCCTTTCAAAATAATGATTGGAGGATATATTGAAAGCATTAAAAAAGGAGCTGATACAATACTTTTACTTGGAAGTTCCGGTCCATGCAGATTTGGTGAATACTGTGAACTTCAAATGAGAGTTCTCAGAAAACTTGGATATAATTTAAAATTCATAGTTATAGATTCCCCAAAAGAAATAGGTAAAAATGAATTTATCAATAGATTATCTGAAATAAACAATGAAATTAAGACAACTAATCTTGAAAAGTTAAAGGTACTTTCCTGTGGGTTAAAAATAGTAAATCTTATGGATTCAATAGAAAAAAAAGCAAAATTTCTCTCTGGATACGAATTGAAAAAAGGTGATTGTAAATCAATTCTGAAAGGCTGCAGAAAAGAAGCTATAAAAGCGTCTTCGCCTTACAAGATGCTTGAAATTTTAAAATACTATAAATTCCAAATAAACAAAGTGCATGTTGATATGAAAAGAAATCCTATTAAAATTGCAATAATCGGTGAAATATATACTATAATTGAACCTTTTGCAAATCTATTTATAGAAGATAAACTTTTGGATTACGGTGTATCGGTAACAAGAAAACTCACTCCAAGCTGGTGGGTTAAAAACACCCTACTCTCCCCTTTAAAGATAAATTCACCCTTTATAAGAATTAACTCAAAAAAATACCTTCCATATTATATAGGAGGCCACGCAAGAGAATGTGTAGGTGAGGCTATGATTGCCAAAAAAAATGGCTGTGACGGAGCAATTCAAATATTTCCTATGGGCTGCATGCCCGAAATCGTCTCAAAATCAATACTCCCCTCAATTTCAAAAAACGAGGACTTTCCTATTTTAAGTCTTGTTGTAGATGAGCTCACAGGCGAAGATGGATATGTAACTCGAATAGAGGCTTTTCTGGATTTACTTGAAAGGAGAAAAACAAAATGTATTATATAGGAATTGATGTAGGTTCTGTAAGCACCGACATAGTAATTGTAGATGAAAAAATAAACATAGTTGAATCAATATATCTTAGGACCAAAGGCAGACCAATATCTGCAATTCAGGAAGGTTTCAAACTGCTTTGCAACAAATACGATGATTCAATTATATCAGGAGTCGGAACCACCGGAAGTGGAAGAAAAATAGCTTCCTCAATAATTGGAGCCGATATAGTGAAAAATGAAATAACCGCCCATGCCGTAGCGGCTTTAAACGTGAGTAAAGATGTACGTACAATAATAGAAATTGGAGGCCAGGATTCAAAAATAATAACTTTAAACAACGGAATTGTATCTGACTTTGCAATGAACACAGTTTGTGCTGCTGGAACAGGATCTTTCCTTGACAGACAGGCAGAAAGGCTTGATATACCTATTGAAAATTTCGGGGCGTATGCTCTTGAATCAAACACCCCTGTGAGAATAGCTGGAAGATGTGCGGTATTTGCTGAATCGGATATGATACACAAACAGCAGCTTGGTTATAAAAGCAGCGATATTATAAGAGGATTATGTGATGCTCTGGTCAGGAATTACCTGAGCAATGTAGCAAAAGGTAAGGAAATCAAGGAAAAAGTTTTCTTTCAAGGTGGAGTAGCCGCAAATATAGGTATGAAATCATCTTTTGAAAATGCTCTTGGATTAAACATAACAGTTCCTAAAAATTATAAAGTTATGGGTGCTGTTGGATCTGCAATACTTGCCAAAGAATATATAGAGAAAGAAAATGCACAAACCAAATTTAAAGGATTCAAGCTTGCAAATACAACATTTGTATCAAAAAGCTTCAATTGTAATGGTTGTGCAAATAAATGTGAAATAGTAAAAATTTTAGGTAGCAATAAAATAATAGGATTTTTCGGAGATAGATGCGGCAAATGGCATAGTTCAGACGATATATCTGCATAATTACAAGCATGCGCTTGACAGAATATAGCAAAGTAATATATAATTATTAAATATACAGTGTGTATTTTTAATAAAAATTATATATTACTTGTATTTGTATAAAATCATTAAAGGATGTGATCCATTGAAAAAAAAGCACCATAGTTTTTTAGCAACACTAGCAAAATTCTTACTTATGTTTATAGGAACAACTTTAGCTGCTGTAGGACTTGAGCTTTTTCTGATTCCAAACAATATAATAGACGGAGGCGTCACTGGAATATCGATAATGTTAAGTTACATTACATCACTGCCTCTTGGTCTATTTATCTTTATAATCAATATACCATTTTTAATAATAGGTTATAGACATATCGGTAAAACTTTCACTATTAACACTCTATTTTCTGTAATTTCATTATCTATTATGGTATCTGCTCTTAAAAACATACCTGCATTTACAAACGATACTCTGCTTGCATCAATATTTGGAGGAATCTTGCTTGGAATAGGCGTGGGACTTGTAATACGAAGCGGCGGCTCGACAGACGGCACCGAAATAGTTGCAATAATTTTGGACAAGCGCACAGGATTTTCTGTAGGTGAAGTAGTCATGTTCATAAATATATTCATACTAAGCAGTGCCGGTCTTATATTTGGATGGGATAGAGCAATGTACTCCCTAGTTACCTATTTCATTGCCTTCAAGTTAATTGATATAACTGTTGAAGGTCTCGATGAATCAAAATCTGTCGTAATAATAACAGATAAACATGAGGAAATAACGGACGCCCTACTTGCAAGACTTGGAAGAGGTGTAACTCTACTTGAAGGTAAAGGTGCATATTCAAATATACCTACAAAAGTGATATTTGTAATAATATCTCGTCTTGAAATAGCGAAACTTAAAGACATAGTAAACGGATTTGACGAACAGGCACTTATAAGCATAAGCAATGTAGATACTTACGGTAAGAGTTTTAAGAAAAAAGCAATCCATTAAATAAAGAGCATGATTTTCATGCTCTTTATTTCCATAAATTTTTCGTTTTTTTACTCATATTATTATTTCTCTTTTCTGTTTCTTCCTTATCTATCGTTACAGAATCTCCTTCTATATTTAAGACACAGCCCTCTTTTACATTCATCGGTATGTTTATTCTCTTTATATCCATCATTGTTCCATCTTCTTTTTCACAAACAGCATACGGACCTTCAAATCTATCTATAATAACCTTCATAATATCATTCCCCCAAAATCTAACAACCATATTACCATTATATTACTATAAAGCTATACTTACAAGATAAATATTAAGTTGATCTAATTTTTTTTAATAACACTTTTCTGAATTGACTTGACAATTCTTGCCGTTATAAGTCCAGGTAATATTTTAGAAAATACTATACATATCTTATTAACCAATCCAGGTATTATAACAGCCTTGTTTTTCTTCAGTCCATTATAAGCCGAAAACGCAACCTTTTGTGGAGACATCGCCCCTTTTACATCCTCTTTTCCTGCATTTTTTGAAAAGTTTGTCTTTGTAGCACCAGGACACAGTACAGATACATTTATGTTGTACTCTGAAAGTTCAACTCTTAAAGCCTCGGAAAAAGATAATACATAAGACTTTGATGCATAGTAAGATGCAGTATATGGACCAGGTTGATATGCTCCTGTAGAAGCAACATTCAATATACTTCCTTCTCCATGTTCAATCATATCTTTTGAAAAAAATTTAGTCAGATTTATAAGTGATTTTATATTTACATCTATAATTTCAAAATCTTTTTCTACACAAGTTTTGCAAAATGATTCTGCATACCCTACTCCAGCATTGTTAATTAATATATTTACATTTCTTTTCTTTTCCTTAACTCTTTTATAAACTATTTCTGCCGAATTTTCATTTCCTAAATCTACATCAATTACATCTACCTCTATATTGTATTTGTTTTTAATATTTCTACCTATACTCTCAAGCTTTACTTTATTTCGGGAAACAAGTATAATGTTGAATCCATTTTTAGCAAAAATTTTTGATATTTCATATCCTATACCACTTGAAGCTCCAGTTATAAGGACTGTTTTTTTAGATTCATTCATTATTTTTATCTCCTT
Source organism: Clostridium pabulibutyricum (assembly GCF_058242705.1). NCBI lineage: Bacteria > Bacillati > Bacillota > Clostridia > Eubacteriales > Clostridiaceae > Clostridium > Clostridium pabulibutyricum. Next base: position 28,127 of record NZ_JBZAYZ010000014.1, on the reverse strand, counting down.
TTTTATTTTTGTTATATTTAATTATAGTATATTTTTTGTTTTTTGTTTACTTTTTTATTTTATTTAACATAATATTTATTATTTATATTTGTAGGCAACAGCATCATAACGCTGTTGCCTACAAATTAATTTTATATGGATTTTCTTAATTCCCTTGTAAATTTCACTATATTTTTAATCGCCTCATCTATGTCATTTGATTTATCTATCATATCCACAAAGGCACTTCCTAAGATTACTCCATCACAATAATTTTTAAGTTTGGATGCCATTTCTGAATTTTTTATTCCAAACCCTATGGCCTTCGGTAGCTGAGTATATTCCTCTATCATATCCATATACTCTTTCATATCTGTTTTAATACTTTCATCTATACCTGTAACTCCATTTTTTGAAACACAATACACAAAACCACCACCTGAAGTTACTATGCTCTTTATACGCTTTTTTGAAGTAGGAGCTACAAGTGGTATAAGATGTATATTAAACTTCAAAGATACATCTATTATACTTTTTCTTTCTTCTACAGGTAAATCAGGAATTATAATTCCATCTATCCCAGATTTACTGGAATCTTTCAAAAAATTTTCAATACCATATTTAAATATTGAATTATAGTAGACTAGATAAACAAGAGGAACCTCTGTATTTTTTCTTATTTGTGATGCACAATTCATTATATCAACAATTTTTGCACCATTTTCAAGTGCTCTTTGTGATGAATTCTGTATCACAGGACCATCTGCAAGTGGATCTGAGTACGGTATTCCAAGTTCTACTATGTCTGCTCCTGCTTTGCAAACATTCAAAACTATTTTTTTCGTCCAGTTAAAGTCAGGATCTCCTGCTGTCAAAAACATTATAAGTGCCTTTTTATTTTCTGATTTTAAATTTCTAAACTTTTCATCTATTCTATTCATTATTTCACTTCTTTCTAATTTACTTTTATTTTAATTAACATAATATTTATTATTTATAGTATTCCTTGTAAACATCAGCAATCGTATCTACATCCTTGTCCCCTCTCCCTGATATATTTACAACAACTATTTTATCTTTATCAAGTTTTGGAACTAATTTAACTGCATAAGCAACTGCGTGGGCACTCTCAAGAGCTGGAATTATTCCTTCTTTTCTGCTCAAATACATAAAAGCATCAAATGCCTCCTTATCATCAGCATAAACATATTCAGCACGCTTCAATTCTTTTAAATAAGAATGCTCCGGTCCAACTCCCGGATAATCCAATCCTGCCGATATCGAGTAAGCCGGCATAATCTGCCCATCATCATCCTGAAGCAAATATGTCATCATTCCATGAATAACTCCGATCGAACCCTTTGTCAAAGTAGCTGCAGTCTTTTTACTTTCCACTCCATATCCAGCGGCTTCTACTCCTATAAGCTTTACTCCTCTTTCTTTTACAAAGGGATAAAAAATACCCATAGAGTTACTTCCTCCTCCCACACATGCAAGTATATAGTCAGGAAGCCTCCCTTCCTTTTCCAGTATCTGTTTCTTGGTTTCGTCACCTATGACTCTTTGAAAGTCCCTGACCATAGTTGGATACGGATGTGGACCTACTACCGATCCCATTATATAAAATGTATCTTCAATATTTTCAACCCAGCTTCTCAATGCTTCATTTACAGCATCTTTTAATGTTCCAGTACCTGATTTTACAGAGTGAACTTCTGCCCCAAGTATTTTCATTTTAAATACATTTAAGGCCTGTCTCCTGCAATCTTCCTCTCCCATATATATAGTACATTTAAGGCCAAACATAGAAGCTCCCGTTGCAACTGCAACTCCATGCTGACCTGCACCGGTTTCTGCAATTATTTTTTTCTTTCCCATCCTTTGTGCTAGAAGCACCTGCCCCAAAACATTATTTATTTTATGGGCACCTGTATGGTTCAAGTCTTCCCTTTTCAAATACACTTTTGCTCCACCAAGATCTTTTGTCATATTTTCAGCATAATAAAGAGGCGTCTCTCTCCCTGAATACTCTTTAAGATAATATCTGTACTTTTCCATGAATTTTTCATCGCATTTTGCTTGATTATAACCATCTTCAAGCTCCATAAGTGCATTCATAACTGTTTCAGGAACATATTGTCCTCCAAATTTTCCAAATCTCCCTGCAATATTTTCAAAATCCATCAATTCCTTTTCCTCACTTTCTGAATAAGCTTTTTAATTTTTTCCTGATCTTTAACTCCAGATGTCTCAACACCGCTTGATACATCAAGTACATCAGGATTGATCATAGCCAATGCTCTTTCAACATTATCCATACAAATTCCACCTGCAAGTATGACTTTTTTATCTGTCCTTAAATTTTTTATAAAATTCCAGTCAAAAGCCTTTCCGCTGCCACCTTTTCCGCTGTCAAAAAGTATACCATCGGCATTACGGAATTTAATTTGTTTACTATATAATTTATCCTTTACCTCAAAGGCCCTCCACAATTCAAATTCTTTAAAATCCTCCATGTAGAAATCGTCCTCCAAACCATGAAACTGAATAACATCCAGTCCTACCTCATATGCCGCCCGCTTTACAAAATCAGTTTTTTCATCTGCAAACACCCCCACTTTTTTAATACCACCCGCCAAGTTTTTGGCAAGAATAACTGCCTTCTCTATATCTACACGTCTTCTACTATTGGAAAATACGAATCCAGCATACTCCGGGAGATATTTGTTTACATATTCTATGTCTTCACTTCTTCTTAATCCGCATATTTTCACTTCAGTCATGGAGTCACCTCTTGTTCTGTACTTTTTAGCATATTCATAAATCTCCTCATGGTATTTAAATCCTTCATTTTTCTCATAAATCCTTCTCCTACAAGAACTGCATCCACTCTAAGATCCTTTATATATTTAAAATCACTGTGACTCATTATGCCGCTTTCTGAAACAACCACTGTATCATTTGGAATATATTTCATAAGCTGCTCTGTATTTTTTAAATTCACAGTAAAATTCTCTAAATTTCTATTATTTACACCTATTATATCCGGGTTTACTTCAAGAGCATTGTAAAGCTCTTCCTGATTGTGTACTTCTACAATACATTGAATACCCAGGCTATATGAAAGATTATAAAATCTTTTAAGCTTGTCTTTAAGTATACCCGCTATAAGAAGAACTGCATCCGCCTTTAAAAGCCTTGCCTCATATATCTGATATTCATCTATTATAAAATCTTTTCTTAAAACCGGTTTTGAAATTACCTTTCTTACTGTTTTTATATATTCCGGCCGTCCCATAAAATAATCCTCTTCTGTAATCACTGAAACTGCATCCACCGAAATTTTTTCATAAAGCAACGCTATATCCGCAGGATTGAATTTATCTACAATTATCCCTTTTGAAGGGGATGCCTTCTTTATTTCTCCTATGACCGAAAGTCCTTTCTTTGACAATGAATCCTTGAATCCTCTATTTTTAAATTGATCACTCTTTTCAATTTCATGTATAATACAATCAAGCGTCTTTATCTTCTTTTGATTTTCAAGAAATACTCGTTTTGAACAAACTATATCATCCAATATCACAATAACTTCACCTCCATAAACCAGTCAATTTGAAAATTTTCTGCTAAATTCAACAAACTCATGAAGTTTTCTATAAGCTTTTCCTGAGTCAACAAGTTCATCTGCCATGGATATTCCATCTTTCATGCTGTCTGCCATTTTTCCGACATAAAGCGCCGCTGCACTGTTTAATATAACTACATCCCTTTCAGGTCCTTTTTTTCCTTTGAATATATCAACAATTATCTTTGCATTCTCTTTTGCCGTTCCTCCATTTATACTTTCAATAGACGAGGTACTTATGTTAAAATCACCTGGTTCTATAGTGTAATTTCTTATATTTCCGCATACAACTTCACTTACATACGTCTTCCCTGTTGTCGTTATCTCGTCAAGTCCGTCATCACTGCATACTACCATCGCCCTTTCACATCCAAGCTTTGACAATGCAGCAGACACAGGCATCAAGAGCTGCTTTTTATATACGCCAAATACCTGCCCTTTTACCTTTGCGGGATTTGTAAGCGGACCCAATATATTAAATATAGTTCTTATACCAAGTTCTCTTCTCACAGGTGCAACATTTCTCATGGCACTATGATATTTCGGTGCAAATAAAAAACCTATTCCAGTATGATTTATGCACTTTACTACACTGTCTCTGTCAAGATTTATATTTATTCCAAGCTCCTGCAAAACGTCAGCACTTCCACTCTTACTAGATATTGCCCTGTTCCCGTGTTTTGCAACCTTTACTCCTCCTGATGCGGCTATAATTGCAGCCGCAGTTGAAATATTAAACGTCCTTCCTCCATCTCCACCTGTACCGCAGGTATCAATCGCATAATTGCAATTTAAATCTACATTTAGTGCAGCTTCTTTCATTGCTTTTGCACAACCCGTTATTTCAGAGACTGTCTCGCCCTTCATCTTCAACGCAATCAAGAACCCCCCAACAACCGACTGTGCTTCCTTTCCGGATATTATTCTTTTCATCGCCTCTTCTGATTCATATTCAGAAAGATCTTTACCAGCTGTAACTTTTCTCATAGTATCAACTAACATGACATATCTCCTTTAAAAAATTTTTTATTATATCACGGCCACATTGAGTAAGTATTGATTCCGGATGAAATTGAAGGCCATATACTGGATATTTCTTATGTTTAATTCCCATAACCACTCCGTCAGTGCTTTCAGCAATTTCATAAAATTGCGACTTTATAGAATTCTTTTCTACAACAAGTGAGTGATACCTCATAACATCTATAGGATTTCTTACATTTTTAAATATATTATCCTCTGTATGATTCACAGCGGAAATTTTTCCATGTTTTATATCCTTTGCATGTATAACATGTCCCCCGAAAGCTTTTGCTACAGCTTGATGTCCAAGACATATCCCGAGAATCGGAACAAATTTTGCATATTCTTTGACAATGTCTACGCATATACCTGCATCTTCAGGTCTGCCTGGTCCCGGAGATATTACTATACCATCTATATTATTCATTCTAGCTATATCATCTATTTCTACTTCATCATTCCTTACTACATTAACTTTCGGATAAAGTTCACCTATATACTGGACTAGATTGTAGGTAAATGAATCATAATTATCAACTACAAGGATCATTCATACCACCTCCATAAGTGCTTTCGCTTTGTTCATGGATTCCTCATATTCATCTTCTGGATTTGAATCATATACTATCCCTCCCCCTGATTGTATATAAGCAAAACTATCTTTGAACACAAGACTTCTTATTGCAATACACATGTCCATATTTTTATTATAGGAAAAATATCCTACAGCCCCTGCATACAAAAGTCTTTTTCTATCTTCAATTTCATCTATTATTTCCATTGCTCGTATCTTAGGGGCACCCGATACCGTACCTGCAGGTAGACAAGCTACAAATGCATCAAAACTTGATATATCTTTCTTTAGTTTTCCTGAAACTTCAGATACCATATGCATAATATGCGAGTATTTTTCAACTTCCATAAATCTTGTAACACTTACACTTCCAAATTCACTTACTCTTCCTATATCATTTCGTCCAAGATCAACAAGCATTACATGTTCAGCTCTTTCCTTCTCATTTTCAAGCAGCTCTTTCTCCAAACGCTTATCTTCAAATTTATCCATGCCTCTTCTCCTTGTACCTGCTATAGGATTTGTGACCACCACATCTTCCTGAACGCTTACAAGCCTTTCAGGAGAGGAACCTACAATCTGAAATGTTCCAAAATCCATATAAAAAAGGTATGGCGATGGATTCTCATGTCTAAGTTTTCTATATATATCAAACGCACCCAGATCACTTCTGCACTTTATTCGCTGTGATATTACAACTTGAAATATATCGCCTTTTTTTATATATTCCTTTGCCTTGTCCACTTTTCTGCAAAAGTTCTCTTTACTGCAGTTTGATGTAAATTTATATTTTGTATTATTATTAGAAATATTATGAATACTTGTTTTTTTAATTATCTGCTTTCTAAGTTCAGAAAGATTTTTACATACTTCCTCATAATCACATAAATCTTCGTGAAAAACATTATATACAAAAATTACATTGTGTTTTAGATGATCATAGCATATAAATTTTTTATATAACATAAAATATGCTTCTGGTATATTCAAGTCATCAAAATTATCCTGACTTATTTTTTCATATTGCTTTATTATATCGTAACCTGAATATCCAATGGCTCCTCCTGCAAAAGGTGTGTCAATAAACTCTTTTTCATAATCTACCTCCAAAAAACTTTTCATATAGTCTATAATTTTACCTTTAACATTAAAAGTTGTATTTTCTTTTTCTACTGTTATTGCCTCTCCAAAGCTCTTTACTTTCATATATGGATCAGAGGCTATAAAAGAATATCTTCCTTTCTTTTGGGCAAACTCAGCACTTTCCATTATTATTTTGTTCTCGCCTCGAAGATTATAGAATATATTAATTGGAGTCAATTCATCCCCGTTTAACTCACAAATAACAGGGAAAACTACATTCTTCTCTTTAAGCATTCTAAATTTCTCTTCATTTAAATTCACATAATCAATCCTTTCAATTTTATTTTTTATAAAAATAAAGACACTTCATCCATAATGGGACGAAATGTCTTGGCCTCGCGGTACCACCCATGTTAGCTTTAAATAGTGGATGAACGTAAAAAGCATTTCTCCCTTTAGGAAGAAATGCACTATTTTCAAGCCACCCAAATATAAAACTCACTCTAAAAGCACAGAGAAATTATTCTCGATACTTTGTCTTTTTTAACGGAAGACACCCCGACTGTCGGCTACTTAAAATTCACCTTGTTTCTCACAGATCCATTCAATATCAACTACAGCATCTGGATTCCACCATACCAGACTCTCTTTAGCCAAGCTTAAAATATCTACTACTTCTGATCATAAAATCTAATTATACATTAACTTTAATATTAATATATATGCTATGAATACATTTGTCAATAGCTTTATACAATTTTATCCTTTAGGCTTAAATATAAGGGATGCTATAAATCCAAAAATTATTGCAGCTGATATTCCAGCACTTGTAACCTCGAATGTACCTGTAAGAACACCTATTATTCCATATCTGTCCGCCTCCATAAGTGCACCTTTTACAAGTGCATTTCCAAAACTGCTTATAGGTACAGATGCCCCTGCTCCAGCAAATCTGACAAGTGGTTCATACCAACCAAGCCCTCCCAAAATGGCACCTACAACTACAAATGTCGTCATGGTATGAGCCGGAGTAAGCTTAAATACATCCATCATTATTTGACCAATTACGCATATACCCCCTCCTACAAGAAAAGCCCATAAAAATTTTTCCAATTAAGCTCACCTTCCTTTAAATTTATTTTTATATCTCTATGGAAACTGCATGCGCAATACTCGGTATGCTTTCTTTCTGTTGATATGACATAGGTGACATAAGCGCACCTGTTGCAACAATAAGTATTTTTTTTAATTTTTTATTTTCCATTTCCCTTAGAAAATGACCATAAGTTACAACTGCCGAGCAGCCACATCCACTCCCTCCTGCAAATACAGGCTGCTCATCACTATAAATCATCATCCCACAATCATTAAAAATTCCAGGTGCAAATTCAATTCCATCTTTTTTTAAAATTTCTTCTGAAATTTTATGCCCTATTTTTCCAAGATCTCCGGTGACAACAATATCATAGTAGGAAGGTTGCCTGTTCAAGTCTCTGAAATGAGCTTCAATGGTATCAACTGCCGCCTGAGCCATAGCTTCTCCCATATTGAATGGATCAGAAACCCCCATATCAATTACTTTTCCTACAGTAGCGGAGGTTATTTTAGGCCCTGAGCCTGATTTTCCAACTACAACGGAACCTGATCCTGTTACAGTCCATTGAGATGTAGGCGGTTTCTGACTTCCATATTCCGTTGGATATCTGAACTGCTTCTCCACCGCAGCATTGTGGCTTACCGTGCCTGTAAGCACATAATTTGCAGATCCGCTGTCAACAAGAAGCCCTGCCATTGCAAGACCTTCCATTGAACTTGAACATGCCCCGAATATGCCAATGTATGGTATGGAAAGTGTTCTTGCAGCAAAACTGCTTGGAGTTATCTGATTCATAAGGTCACCACTTATGAAAAAATTTATATCCTCCTTTTTTATATTGGACTTTTCAACAGCAAGATTACATGATTCCTCGAGGAGCTTCTTTTCAGCTTTTTCAAAACTATCCTGTCCAAGCCATATATCGTCAAATATCTTGTCAAATTCATCTGCCATGGGACTCTTAGATTCAAAAGGCCCGCATACTGCAGAATGTGACAAAATTGCAGGCTTTGAGTTAAACACAAATGACTGATTTCCCGAAAGCATATCTATATAACACCACCCAACCACTTTATAATCATACTGAGTATAGCCACTACAAACGCAGAAAATACCCCAAACGTTATAACCGACCCCGCTATTTTAAACATATTTCCTCCAACTCCCAAAACATATCCTTCAGTCCTGTGTTCTATAGCTGCTGAAGCTATGGAATTTGCAAATCCAGTAATAGGAACTGACGTACCTGCACCAGCCCACTGCGCTATATGATCAAAAACTCCAAACCCTGTAAGAAGAGTTGCTATTATAATAAGTATTGCAGAGGCTGGATTTCCAGCATTTTCCTCTGTAAAGTTAAAATACTTTATAAACATGAATTGAAGTGCCTGGTCAAATACGCATATACAACCTCCAACAAGAAAGGCCCTGCTGCAGTTTAAAAGTACCTTTCTCTTTGGAACTTTAGTTTCTGCAAACTCCTGATACTTTTTTTGCTCAGGTTTTAAATTCTCATCTTTACTTGAAGACATAATCTCTATCCTCCTAACATTAAACTTATAAATAGTTTAACCACATGTTTATATAATTATTACTTTTAAAAAATAGCGAAATAAGACCGGCGTGTTTAAGCCCACGCCGATCTTATTTCGCTATTTAATTATTATTAGAGGTAAATATTTATTGTATAAAGTATATAAATATACATACAATCTATTTTAAATTATATTACTCGCAAACCTTCCCTGGATTCAATATATTCTTTGGATCAAAAGCCAGTTTTATGTTTCTCATAAGTTCCATGTAGGCTTCTCCATATTGTCTAGACATATACTTTTTCTTTGCATATCCTATTCCATGTTCACCGGAAACAAGACCTCCAAGTGAATCCGCCTTATTATACATAGCATCAAATACATCACTTAACTTTTTGTCCCAATCCTTCTTTGAAAGATCATCTCTCAGAATATATACGTGAAGATTTCCATCCCCTGCATGGCCGAAGCTTCTTATTCTTATGTCAAATTTTTTCTCGGCTTCCACAGTAAATTTAACAAATTCTGCAACTCTATTTCTTGGAACTACAACATCACATTCATCCATTTCGGTAGTAGTTGCCTTAACTGCTTCAAGGAAAGCTCCTCTTGCAGACCAAACTGCTTCTTTTCTTTCATCTGTATCAGTAATATATACATCAAGTGCACCTTCTTCAAGGCATATATCGGCTACCTTTTCGTAGTCTGCCTCTATTTGCTCCTTGGTGTTTCCATCAAATGTTAAAAGAAGATACGCATCTGATGAATTGTCGGGGAATTTTTTCCCGAGGAATTCTTCCGCTGCAAGTATAACTTCTCTCTGCATGAATTCTATCGCTGTAGGTATTGATTTTGATTTTATTATTTTCGGTACCGTACTTATAGCCTTGTCGAGATCTGGAAATGGTACAAGAAGGCTTATTGATTTCTTTGGCAGTGGAAGAAGCTTCAATACTATTTTCGTTATTATTCCAAGTGTACCTTCAGATCCACACACCAAATCCTTTATGCTGTAACCTGAACTGTTCTTTACAACTTTTCCTCCTGCTTCTATTATTTTTCCATTTGGAAGAACTATTTCAAGCCCTCTTACATAATCCCTTGTAACTCCATACTTTACCGCTCTCATACCACCTGCATTTGTGCTTATGTTTCCGCCAATTGTAGCAGATTTTTCACCAGGATCCGGTGGATAGAAAAGATCGTGGTCTTCAACATATTTAGCTACATCCATAAGAAGCACACCTGGTTCAAGTGTCAGAGTCAAGTTATCTTCATCGAGTTCAAGTATATGATTCATATTTGTAAGGTTTATCATTATTCCACCCTCTACAGGTACTGATGAACCTACAAGTCCAGTACCTGAACCTCTAGCTACTACTGGAATATTGTTGTCGTACGCATAACCCATTATTTCAGATACTTCCTTGGAATTTAAAACATTTACTACCACATCAGGGAATTTGCTAACGCCTCCCAATTCATCATGGCTGAAATCAGAACTTATACTTTCCCCATAAATTACTCTATCTTCTCCAAGCAAGCCTAACAAAAATTTTATATCATTGTTATCCAACTTTTTATATTTTTTAGTATATGTTGCCTCCATGTTTTTCCCTCCAAACTTTATTTTAAAATCAACCTGTCAAATTCTATACAACTTCTGCAGCATTTCCATTTTTTATATTTTCTATAAGCTTTGGTAATATGTCATACAAGTCTCCCACAATGCCATAATGTGCTACATCGAATATAGGTGCCTTTGGATCAGTATTTATTGAAATTATAGTATCTGAATTGTTCATCCCTGCAACAAACTGGACTGCTCCTGATACACCACATGTAATTATAAGTTTTGGTTTAACAGTTCTGCCGCTTAATCCTATCTGTTTTTTTGCATCTGCCCATCCTGCTTCTATAAGTGGTCTAGTTGTTGCTACTTGTGCTCCAAGTAAATTTGCAAGCTCTTTTATCATGTTCATGTCTTTTTCGGACTTAACTCCTCTGCCTGCCGCAACTATTACATCTGCTTCAGATATATCTTCTTCAACAACTTTCTTTATAACTTTAATTACACTTATTCCTGATTTCAATTTGTTTTTATCAATGGATGCAACAGTTACTTTTCCTGAAATTCCATCTGCTCTACAAGCTGCATCCATGACTTTGTATCTTACAGTAGCAAGCTGTGGTCTGTGGTTCGGGTTCAAAATCTTTGCCATTATATTGCCACCAAATGCAGGTCTTATTTGAACTAGATCAGTATTCTCTCTCATATCAAGTATTGTACAATCAGCTGTAAGTCCTGTCCTGAATCTTGCCGCTACCCTAGGAGCAAGTGATCTTCCAACTGTAGTCGCACCGACTAGAAATGTACCAGGTTTGATTTTATTTATAAAGTCTTCAAGTGCAGCCGTATACGGTTCTATTCTAAAATCCTTCAATTCTTCATAATCATATACAAAAGCTTCATCTATGCCATAATGTAAAAGTTCACTTGCTTTATCTTTTATATCGTATCCAACAAACACTGCATATACAGGTTGATTTATTTTAGCTGCAAGTTCTTTTGCCTTGCCTATAAGTTCATACGTAACCGGGTGAATATTTCCTTCTACATGGTCAACATATACTGCAATTCCTCTCCATTTGCTTTTATCTATCTTCTGGACTTTGTCTTCTACAAACTCCATTACCCCTTTAGGTCCCTTTTTTACACAAAGTTTGCACATCTTACAGGCTGCAGTCACTTCAATTTTTCCGTCTTTTTCCTGCATGGCTCCAAAAGGACATATATTAATCAACTCTTCTATATTTTGTGAATTCAGCTTTTCATTGTGAACTACTAATCTACCCATCTTTAAATTCCTCCTAAATGTTTAAAAATAAATAAAAGATTGTATTATATTAAACAAACTTGAGTTCTATGAGTTTGTCTGTAAGTCGTCTTGAAAGCTCATCGTTTGTTCCATTCCAAATTTCCTTGTCTGTATTTACTTCCGGCGGGAAAATCTTTTCAACCTGAGTTGGCGATCCATTTAATCCATATTTATTTTCATCTTTATCCTCAAAATCCCTAAGGCTCAACATCCCAATCTCTCTATCCTTTGTCTCAAGCTTTTTTCTATAAGATGGAAGTCTTGGCTGGAATATGTCCTTGTCTACAGTTAAGAGGCAGGGGAATTTTATATCAGCAACTTCCACAGTATTTGGCATATCCATTTTTACTACCATAGAATCATTCTTTACATCTTCAATGCTTATTACATTTGCTATATGTGGTATTTTTAGATATTCTGCCATTTCAGGTCCAACCTGTGCGGTATCTCCATCAGTTGTCTGCTTTCCACATAATATTACATCTATATGCCCCATTTTTCTTATTCCCTGAGATATTGTATACGATGTTGCAAGCACATCTGCTCCTGCAAACTTCCTGTCTGACAAAAGCATTCCCTCATCAGCACCCATCATATACGCTTCTTTTATTACATCTGTAGCCTGTGGAGGTCCCATGCTTATAACTTTTATTGTGCCACCGTGTTTTTCTTTAAGCTTTAATGCCGTTTCAAGGGCAAACAAGTCATATGGGTTCATCTTTGAATCTATTCCATTTCTCTTCAAAACCCCTGTTACCGGATCAACTTCAACTTTTGACGTTCCCGGAACTTGTTTTATACATACTAATATATCCATTTAAACTACCTCCAAAATTTATTATATTTTATATATTATCTACAAATTATAAATTTATCTTACAATTACAGCAACACCATCAGGTATAACTGCAACCCTGGCGCTTTTTCCAACAATATCATATGCTCTGTCTAAGGCCTCTTTAAAAGTACTTGCATGCTGCATATGAATATTCTTTATTAATTCAGGATCACACATGTCGGTTACCATAATTACAGTATGTTTATCCAGTATTCTAGCAAGTATTTGTGATTCCCACTGATCAGCAACAGTCTCACCTCTTGGAACTTTAGCTACATTTTCAAGAAATTCTCCAGGAGTTTTTACATTGACGAGATTGTTGTAAAAGCCTTCTCCGCCATGACCATCGTTACATGCAGCAACCATGATTATTACTCCACCATCTCTGCACGTAGCTTCTGCAGCAGTCATTCCCTTAACCGACTGATATATATTCTGATCAAGTGGATATCCTCCATTAGTTGAAATTGCTATGTCTGCATCAACTTTGTTAACTTTAGACAAATTCATTACAAACTCGCACCCATCTTCATGAGCCAGCTTGCTGTGGCCAGCAAAAGCATTTATTATTTTTTTATCGCTGTCTATAACTACATTTATTATAAATGCAAGTTTTGCCTTTTCAGCAGCATAAAGCATATCTTTGTGAATAGGGTTGTTTTCAAGTATTCCTGTTCTTGAATTAGGACTCGCTATAAACTCGGAACAATGGTTTGCCATAACTGTTTTCGCAGATGCAATACCTGGAAGTACACTTTTTCTTCCACCTGAAAATCCTGCAAAGAAATGTGATTCTATAAAACCCTCTGCAATCAAAAGTTCGGTTTCAACAGCTAATTTATTTATTATAAGTTCTCCACCTGATGGAAGAGTACCTATTTTAACAAGACTTCTTTCATCCCTAGAATCATGTATTATTATTTTTTCATTTTTTACTATCTCTTCACCGAATTTGTTTATAAGTTCCTCTTTCGTACTAGGTCTGTGAAAACCTGTGGCTATAAGTATTTTTATATCAATAACAGGATTTACTTTTCTTATTCTTTTCAAAAGTATCGGCATTATGACTTTGCTTGGTACAGGCCTTGTATGGTCACTGCTTATTATAACCATGTTCTTCTTGCCTTTTACAAGCTCCTCTAGTTTTGGAGAACCTATAGGATTATCCAATGCCTTCTCTACTATTTGCTCCTGGGTAAGATCCGTTTTGTATTCTCCTGCCTTTGATTCAAGTACTCCAGCCAAGTTTTTGTCATCGATTTCAATATCAATCATTTTTTTACTGTAAGGCAATTTTATTTTAGCCACAATTAATCCCTCCATTTATTATATATAAATTTTATAATATATATCCGTTTTTTATACCTGAACAATCTCTTATTTGTAAACTTCCAATTATGCTATTAATAGACTTATATCAATGTTCCTACTAAGCACACAATACCAGAGATAACTACATAAAGTATAAAATACTTAAATACACTTCTTAAGATTTCACTTTCTGAACCAGATTTATTAATTGCAGTTGTACCAATTGCAATACTTTGAGGACATATCATCTTTCCAACACCTGCTCCAAGAACATTTGCTGCTGCCATCCATGATGCAGAAAGTCCAAGGTTTTGAGCTGTTTTTGCCTGCAATCCTCCAAACAAAACGCTGGTTGACGTACCTGATCCTGTAACGAATGCTCCAATAGCTCCAATTAGCGGCGAAATTACCGGATATGCTCTTCCTGTAGCTATAACCAAAAGGCTTGCAATATCTGCAATCATTCCACTGTAACCCATTACTTTTGCTACCGCCATAACTGCACAAATTGTAGCCATTGCTTTCCAGTTTGCTTTTAGAGTATTTCCCAATACATCTAACATGGTTGATACTTTTGCCTTTTGAATAAATCCGCCAATAATTGCAGCAACAAAAATAATGATACCTGGTGTATTAACCCAACTAAAAGTGAGCTTACCACCACCTTGCCCAGCATATACAACAGCAACCGTTTTATATTTTGCAATCAAGTGATTAATTGCCGGAAATAAAGTTGATGTAATTATTAACAATACGAATATTAAAATAAATGGGCTCCATGCTTCTACTGCTTTTCCTAAAGATAAATCCAGTCCTTCTTTTTTATCATCAGTTTTTATGCAATACTCATCTGCAGGTTTTTTATTAAAGATTTTTGCCGCAATAACTATACAGACCATACAGCAAATAGAACCTACTATATTTGGAAGTTCAGCTCCAACTACAGTTGCTGTAACATACCAAGGAAGTACAAATGACACTGCTGCTATTATAGTAATAGGAAGTACTCCTTTTAATGCCTTTATTCCACCACCTACAATACATACCATAATAAATGGGCTAATAGAAGTAAGAATTAATTCAATCATAACTGTATTTGCTGCCAATGTATGTGATGCAATTCCAGTTACTGATGAAAGTGTTACAAGTGGTATTCCAACTGATCCAAATGCAGTTGGTGTACTATTGGCAACTAAACAAGCTACAACTGATGCAATTGGATTCAAACCAACCCCTGCAAGCATAGATGCTGGAATAGCAACTGCCGTACCAAATCCTGCCATACCTTCCATGAAGTTACCAAATCCCCATCCAATAAGTAATACTAAAACTCTTTTGTCGATAGAAACTCTAGCTAACATTTCTCTTATTGAGTCCATAGCACCTGTACGTAAAGTTAAATTATAGGTAAACAAAGCTGCAATAATAACTAAACAAATAGGCCATAGGGCATTTAATAATCCCTCCAATACTGCTGATGCAGTGTAAACAACATTTAATTTCCAAAAACCAACTGCTAAAATTATTGTAATAACAAGTGCAATAAGGCACGCTTTATGGCTTGGCATTTTTAACTTACTCAATGCGATTACAAGCCAAAGAATTGGTAATATAGCTAATAAAAATTTTAAAAATAACATTCTTTTCCCCCCAGACTATATTATATGGTACTATGGTAGTACCACCATTCATTTTCTTAAGTGTACCACAATATTTTAGCGCTTTCTATAATTGTTATTAACTTAACATCGTTTTCATTGGCTTAAATGAAGCATTGTTTAGCTTGTAACAACGTTTACAGCGGGGATTGTCATTTATAAAACTTTTTTCCTATTTTTTAACTTTATAAAAATATGCTGTTTTCTTTGTTAATAAATTAACAAATATATTTTTTTCAAAGAACTATAAATTAATTCAAATTTTTTAAATAATAAAATTAAAAATTTCTTTTTCTTCAACTGGTACTATGGTACTACCAGTTGTTATATATAATATACCATATATTCCTCTATAATTCTACAATAGTTATAAAAATAACGTATTAATTTCTAAATAATTAAGCTATTTTTCAATTGAAATAATTATCATTATAAAAAATATTATCTTTAGAACCAAATTGCGTGTGAATATATGGGTATATTGCTGAGCTTATATGTACATAATTGCTCATTTCTTTGAATTGAACGTAAATGATAAGCATACCCATATGATAATACATAACTTATTTCATATGTCTTTTATATTATTTATGATATATCTTTAACTATTCCTCTGCGTTCCTCTTTATATATTCGTTTGTAAAATCAAGATGTTTTCTCATTTCCATGGATGCTCTTTGAGCGTTTTTATCCCTTATAGCCTGATATATAAGTTCGTGTTGATTTGCAAGTACCATTACATTTCCTTCGTCTACAAGTATTTTCTTTCTAGCATCCTTTAAAAATGAATCCATAAGTGATGACATTGCATTCAGTATATTTATTATTAAAAGGTTACCTGATGCTTTTGCAATCTTGTAGTGAAATTCTTTATCATATTTCACATTTTTATTCTCGTCTCTGCATACCTTAAAAGAATCTGATATTTTCTTCAAATCCTCAAGTTGCTCAGTTGTTATCTTGTCAACAGCAAGTGCTACAGTTTCAGTTTCTATTATCTTTCTTACTTCTAATATCTCATTAGGATTGCTCTCCTGTAACATAAACATTATTGAAATTGGTTCAAGAAGAGTATTCTCAAAATTTTGTTTTATAAAATTACCTTCACCTTGTCTACATTCTATAAGTCCCATAATCTGAAGCGCTCTTATAGCCTCTCTCACAGATGTTCTGCTTACTTCAAGATTTTCAACAAGCTCTCTCTCCGAAGGAAGTCTGTCTCCT
The DNA here is from genome assembly GCF_058242705.1 of Clostridium pabulibutyricum. NCBI lineage: Bacteria > Bacillati > Bacillota > Clostridia > Eubacteriales > Clostridiaceae > Clostridium > Clostridium pabulibutyricum. The sequence goes on along the minus strand of NZ_JBZAYZ010000014.1, from coordinate 11,299 downwards.
TTCTTTAATGTCCCATCAACAATCATATTTTTTATTTGTTCTATAACCTGTTCATAAACTTTTGTACTTTTTATTGGACGAAAAATCATAATAATCTCCTTCTCTTGCTAATCAATTTTTAAGACGTTTTCCCAGTTTATATACATATCAATCAAACTAACTACATCCTGTTCATTATAAAGCAATATCTTGTCTCTTTTTTCGACAGGCATTCTTTTTATATACTTACAATCTCTAACTATCTTGCAGAATGTCTTTGCGAGATTTGAACCGCTTATAACATCACTTGCCCTCACTATTCCAAATTCTTTTTCAAGTGCTTTGAGTCCTATTGACTTATGCATTATTTTCTCATATTCCCTCTGAAGATCAATATGTGAAAAATGTTCTTCGAAATTAAACTTCAAATCATATTTCTTGAACAAATATTTTATCACTGTAAAATCATTGTTTCCTGAAAATGTAACAATATACCTTTTCCCGGCATCATACATTTTTTGAAAATAATCTTCGGATATCTTAAGTATAGCTTTTGCATCGTTTTTGTTTTCTATCATATATTGAGTTACTTTTATAACCTCATTATCCCAATCATAAAGGCAACATCCAAATACACCTATGCATATAGGTTTTTTATATATATAATGTTCAAGATCAAAAAACAAAGCATCTTTTAAGATAAATTTATTTCTGTCAATCTTCAAGGCCTTTTTACTTTCAGGCCTCTTAACCTGTATTTCATTACACCTTTCTATCACCTTACCACTCTTTTCTAAGTCTCTTACATGCATCACATATTATTATATCATTTTAGATATATAGTTAACATAATCATTTCAATTTTTTCATAGGATTTTTATACATGAAGGATCCAAATTATAAATCATATCCTTTCTCTCTACTACTATGCGTATCTTATGCATTAAAGCGCTATTTGAAATCGCCTCTTTTATAAGTTCTCTTGTAGGGTTTACACAAGTTGGATTTCCAACGAGCTTTAGCATGTCAAAATCCCCTGCAGTATCTCCATAACTATAGCTTTTTTCAAGATCTATATTATATTTTCTAACAAAATTTTCTATTGCAATCTTCTTGCTGGCGCTATCCCACATAGGCACTACTTCCCCTGTGTATACATTATTATCATCAATTATATATCTAGCTCCTACATAATCATCAAATCCATATTTCTTTGACATTTCCCTAACAAGTTCTATGGGACTGCCGGATATCGTTATTACCTTGTGTCCATTCTTTTTATGCCATTTTATTCTGTCCCTAGTATAAGTATATACCCTGTCACCTTTCTGTGCTATTACTCGTCTTGCTATAAATTCCACCTGCGACTTGTAAAGGCCCTTTATTGCTTCTATATAAATATCTGCCATCTTGAGCAGGTAATTATCATAATTTCCCTGTCTCTTATCCCATCTTTCATACTCCGGTTTTACTTCCTTGTACCATCTATCAGGAGGAATTATTTCATATTTCACCAACTTTTTAAATACTTCAGTCATAAGTCCCTCTCTATATAAAGTTCCATCTATATCAAAAAATGCTGCTATACTCATATGATGCCTCCTTACACAATATTATAATTTTACTTCAAAAGTTATTTATACCTATTCTAGCATAAATAACAACCCCAAGCAGTAAAATTAACATACTCCACTTGAGGCGATCTAAATTATCTATTAAGTTTTTTATATATAAAATTTCCAATACTCTGTATCAATTGAACAAGTACTATAAGTATGACTACCGTATATACCATGACATTGGTTTCAAACCTATAATATCCATACTTTAAAGCAACATCACCGAGTCCCCCTGCTCCAACCGTACCTGCCATGGCAGAACATCCTACAACAACTATGGTAGTAAGTGTTATTCCAAGTACTATCGAAGGAAGCGCCTCCTTGAACATTACTTTGAATATTATCTGAACATTGCTTGCGCCAAAAGACTTTGCAGCTTCTATTATGCCCGGATCTATTTCTTTAAGCGACGACTCAATTACTCTTGCTGCAAAAGGTGCTGAGGCTATTGTAATTGGTACTATAGCTGCAGTTGTTCCTATAGCTTTTCCTACAATAAGTCTTGTAAACGGAAAAATTGCTATCATAAGTATTATAAATGGAAAAGACCTTAATAAATTCACTATCACATCCAGTATTTGATATACAACCTTATTCGGTTTCAATCCATGTTCTTCCGTCACTATTAAAAATACCGCCGGAATACATCCTATAATAACAGCAAGAAAAGTTGATACTAAAACCATATAGAGAGTTTGTCCTATGGCTGGAGCAAGAACTTCCTGAAATATTTCACTAAATTGCATTATTTTCTACCTCCCATGCTACATTTTTTGATGAAAGATAATTACATATGACTTCTTTATCCTCATCATTTATGTTTATTACAAGACTTCCGAGTACATCGTCCCTGAACTTTTCAAGTTTCCCCCACACTATTGAAAATTTTATATTCAAATCTATTGCCATTGAACTTATAAGATTTCCCTGACTTATTTCCTTCGGAAAATATATTCTCAGGTTCAAACCTTCCCCCGGCAGCATATTGTCTGATCCAAGCAACTTTTTTAAATTTTTTTCAGGTTTTAAAAATATATCTTCTACATCGCCGAACTGTTTTATTTCTCCTTCATCTATAATTGCCACCTTGTTGCATATTTCCTTGATAACTTCCATTTGATGGGTAACAACAACTATTGTTATGTTCAATTTTTTATTTATATGTTTTAAAAGATCAAGTATTGACTTTGTAGTATTTGGGTCAAGTGCAGACGTAGCTTCGTCACACAAAAGTATATTCGGACTCAAGGCAAGAGCCCTTGCAATTGCAACTCTCTGTTTCTGTCCGCCACTTAATCTCCTTGGCATACTTTCTGCCTTGTCTTGTAGTCCAACTATATCAAGAAGCTCAGATACCCTTTCTTTTACCTTGTCCTTGCTCAATTTCCATACTTCAAGAGGAAGAGCTACATTATCAAATACATTTTTTCTGTTCAATAAATTAAAATTTTGAAATATCATTCCTAAATTCTTTCTAAAAGCTCTTATCTCTCTATTATCAAGTTCTTTTACTTCTTTATCCATTATCTTTATGCTGCCGGTGTCGTAAGTTTCAAGCCCGTTTAGGCACCTCAAAAGCGTTGATTTTCCAGCGCCACTATGTCCAACAATTCCAAAAATATCGCCTTTTTCTATATGCAGACTTACATCTTTAAGCACATATTTATTTCCAAATTTTTTTCCTACATTATTAATATCTATCAAAACTTACTTTCCTCCAATACTTAGTGTAAAAAACAAAAATCTGAGGAAAACCTCAGATAATCAGCAAAATAATCTTATCTCTCAGCCTCCGCTGCAGGAATTAGCACCATTATACGGTAAGTGCACTGGTTGCCGGGTTTCAAAGGGCCTGATCCCTCCACCTCTCTAAATAAGTTCAAGTTGTATTAAATTCACGGAATTTATTATATCAATTAGTAATTATTATGTCAATAGATGTCTCTTTGCTTTACAGATTGACACCTTAAATAAAAAATGCTACTATATAGGATAGATAAATTGATAATGGATTTCAATGTAAATTGATAAGAGGAGTTGGCAATTATGAGCATTTGTGATTTGAAGCCAGGTCAGAAGGCTTTTATAACGGATATAAAAGGTGATGAAAAACTCGTCAAAAGACTTTTTGCTCTTGGCTGTATTGAAGGAACAGAGATAACACTTAAAACTTTTGCCCCCCTTGGAGATCCACTTATCATAGACTTAAGAGGATTTAGTTTGGCCATACGGAAAAACGATGCAAAAAATATTCTTGTTCAATGCTAGTTCCAAGTGAACAAATAAATTCTTATATTTTATTTTGCCATAATTATGCTATAAGTATGGTATTTTTTAATGCAATTAAATCAAAGTAAATGTTTGGAGGAACTAAATGATTACAGCAGCTTTACTAGGCAATCCTAATGTAGGAAAAACATCTCTTTTCAACAACCTAACTGGATCTGACCAATATGTTGGTAATTGGCCTGGAGTAACAGTTGAAAAAAAAGAAGGATATTTTAACCAGATGAAAATTGTGGATCTCCCTGGAATATATGCCATGGACACATATTCAAATGAAGAAAAAGTCTCAAGGGATTTTCTTCAAAACAATAATGCCGATGTAATAATAAATATAGTTGATGCCTCAAACCTCAACAGGAATTTATACCTTACAACCCAGTTAAAACATTTTAATAAACCTATAATACTTGTTTTTAATATGATGGACATAGCATCTCAAAACGGTATACAAATAAATTTTGAAAAGATAGAAAAAGAACTTGGTGTTATAGCTATTCCAATAGTCGCTGCAAAAGGCAAAGGCGTGGACAACCTTATTGAGATACTGGAAAGCAGTCAATTTTTACATATCCCCCCTGATAAAAACAGTTTTAATTTTGAAGACGAAAAGGAGGCTTATTCCTTCATAAATAATATACTTGCCAAATGCGTAGTCGAAACCAAAAACATTTCTATATCATATACTGAAAAAATAGATAAAATAGTTTTGAACAAATTTGCAGCCTATCCTGTATTTTTATTTGCATTATTTTTAATATTCAAGTTTACTTTCAACTGGGTAGGACAGCCTGTTGCAGATATATTCAGCAACTATTTGTCAAATTCCATAACTCCGTACCTCAAAGAACTTCTTTCATCTGCAAGCCCATGGTTCACCTCCCTTCTAGTAGATGGTATAATTTCAGGTGTAGGATCAATCCTTGTTTTTTTTCCTATAATCTTCTGTCTTTTTCTAGGAATATCATTTCTTGAAGACAGCGGCTATATGGCAAGAGGCGCTCTTATAATGGACAAACTTATGAGAAAAATGGGACTCTCCGGAAAAGCCTTTATACCGCTTATTGTAGGCTTTGGATGTTCAGTCCCGGGAATAATGTCTTCAAGAACTCTTGAAAGCGAAAAGGATAGAAAATTAACAGCCCTTTTGATACCGCTCATGTCCTGTAATGCACGTTTGCCAATATATGCACTGTTTGCATCCGCTTTTTTCAAAGGCAAGGAAACCGAGGTGGTTTTTTCATTATATATACTTGGAATAATCCTGGCATTTGTAATAGGCCTTTTATTTAAAAATACAATATTCAAGAAGGATGAAGAACCTTTTTTAATAGAACTTCCCAAGTACAATGTCCCTAATTTAAAAAATCTAATCACACACACATGGGAGAAAGCCAAAGGTTTTTTGAGAAAAGCAGGTACTATAATATTCTCTATGTCAGTTTTAATATGGTTTTTGTCAAACTTCAATTTTAGTGGTATGGTACCTATGAATCAAAGCATACTATCTTATATAGGCAAATTTATAAGTCCAATATTTTCTCCCATGGGATACGGCTCATGGCAGAATTCAGTATCTCTTATAGCTGGACTTATGGCAAAAGAAATAGTAATCGGTACTATGGGTATCATATATGGAAGCAATCTTGGATCAATTTTACCCCACTACTTCAGCGCTGTTTCTGCTTATTCTTTTCTTGTATTTGTTCTGTTATATACTCCCTGTATATCCGCAACATCTACAATGAGAAAAGAATATGGAAACAAAATGGCTGTATTTTCAGTTATATATCAGTTCCTGCTTGCCTGGATAGTATCTTTTATAGTATTCAAGGCCGGCTCTGCAATATTTTATGGAGGAATTCAATGATTGTAGAAATCATTATAACTTTAATTATTGTTTTACTTGCGTCATATATACTCTTTTGTACTGTCAGAAAAAAGCTTAAAGGCAATGACTGTTGCTGCACAAACTGCAATAAACAATACAAATGCCACAGCAATAAAAAAAAAGAAGGATAAAAAATAAACCCCACCATACGGTGGAGTTTATTTTTTATCCTTCTTTTTTTATAAAATAGTCAAGTATATCTTCAATTGATACCATTCCCTGTACAATTCCGTCATCATCTATCACAGGCATTGATATTATATTATTCTTTCTTATCCTGACTGAAGCCTCTATTATACTTTCACTGCTCTTTACAGTTACAACCTTTTTAGTCATAACCCATTCTACCGGACACGTATCATAATGGCCTTCCTCTACAAGGAACCTGTATATGTCCGCCTTAACTATCATTCCTGCAAGTTTTCCGGAAAAATCAACAACTGCAGCTCCATTTATCTTGTGTTCATGCATTATATCCATAGCCTTCTTCAAAGTATCATTTGTCTTTAGCTTAAATATGTCGGAACGCATTATTTCTTTAATCAAATTAATCCCTCCCCAAAAATAAATAAATTTTAATAACTTTTACTTACCATTTCATTTATTTTCGAAGAATCTCTACCACCTTTTAGAATATAGTCTATAACCCGCGAAGCAGATTTCTTCGAAATTTTGTCAATGCGTATATTTAATTCTATATTATTTCTCTTTACAAGGCTTGTCAAAAATTTAAGCTGCTTCTGTGTAATAGAATAATCTCTCACAATAGAATCGTCATTTTCAATTTTATACAAGAACTCATGAATCTTTGGAAGATTAAGTACGTCTTCATAGTTATGGAGTAATATTGTATTTTCAAGTTCGGGACTTCCATTCTCCAAATATTCATTATAGAGATCCACACTCATTCCACCATCTATTTTATCTTTTCTTTCTATACCTATATATTTTTCCACTGTCTTTAAGTTGCACCTTTTCATTCCAAGATGTTTATAGTATGGTCTTATATGGCGGTATAAATCCTCATGATACTCAGGAGGTTCAAAACCTATACTTGACCTAAGCATTCTTTCACATATAAAAGGTTCATCAAAAGCAATTCCATTATATGAACACCATTTCCCGCATTTTGAAATATCTCGTCCAAAATTATAGAGTACTTCACTTTCATCCTCAAGTGATTCTGCAAAATATTGAGTTATAGAAAATCTGTTACAATCAATAAATCTGCCTGCTGATATCAGTATTATGACATCTTTATTCCTATCAAAACCTGTTGTTTCTATATCGAAGTAAACTATATCACCCATGTCATATTTGCAGAATGCATCTTTTGATATTTTAAACTCTTCTTCGTACTTTTTAATAACCATAGATACCCCCCAGTGATATAATTTTACATTTTCTCGACAACATCTATTCCAAGAAGATAAAGTGCATTTTTTATTACCTGACATACAGCTTCTACAAGTTGAAGTCTGAATTTTTTAACTGCTTCATCCTCGGTATTTAATATGTTACATGAATTATAAAATTTATTAAACATTTTTGCAACATCTATAACATATCTTGTTATCATAAAAGGCTCGAACTTCTTTGAAGCACCCTCTATATGCATTTCAAATTGGGAAAGTATCTTTACAAGTTCAAATTCCTCTTTGGAACTCGCACTTCCAGGTTTTATATCTGTTTTTAAATTTCCTGCTTTTCTAAGTATACTTTTTCCTCTTGCATAACTATACTGAACATATGGCCCTGTCTCACCTTCAAAACTCAACATTTCATCCCAGTCAAAAACTATGTCTCTTTCTCTGTTGTTCTTGAGGTAGGTAAATATTACAGCTCCTATTCCTATTTTTTTAGCAACTTCCTCTTTGTTTTCAAGGTTTGGATTTTTATTTTCAATTATTTTATAAGTTGCATCAACTGATCTTTTTAAGAGGTCTTCAAGAAATATTACATCTCCATGCCTTGTAGATAACTTCTTGTTTGCAAATTTTACAAGTCCGAACCCAACATGCACACAAGAATCCGCCCATTTATTTCCCATAAGCTTCAATGTTGTAAAAACCTGTCTGAAATGCAGCGATTGATCCATACCAACAACATATATACATTTATCAAAGTCATAAGTTTTTTTTCTGTATATAGCTGCTGCAAGATCACGTGTAGCATATATTGTAGCTCCATCCGACTTCTTTATTATACAAGGCGGCATATTAAATTTATCAAGCATTACAACCTTTGCGCCATTGCTTGTTTTTAAAAGTCCCTTATCTTCAATTTCAGTTATTACATCATCCATTTTATCAGTGTAAAAGCTCTCGCCTGCGTAGGAATCAAATTCAACACCAAGTATTTTATATATCTCGCTAAATTTTTCCAGGCTTAAATCTTTAAATTTTTTCCATAGTTGTACTTCTTCCTTTTCCCCATCTTCAAGTTTCTTGAAATACATTCTTCCTTCATTCTCCAATGAAGGATCTTTTTCCGCTTCATCATGAAATTTTACGTATATTCTAAGCAGTTCCTTTATTGGATCTCTTTTTAGTTCATCCTCATTACACCATTTCTTATAAGCACATATGAGCTTTCCAAACTGAGTACCCCAGTCACCCAAATGATTTATCCTTGTGCAATTATATCCTTGAAAGCTCATTATCTTGTATAATGAATTTCCTATAGCTGTACTGAAAAGATGACCAACATGAAACGGCTTTGCAATATTGGGCGATGAAAATTCCACAACTATGTTCTTTCCTTCTCCTGAAAGCGATTTTCCATAGTTATCACCTTTATTTAACACCTCATCTATTACATCTCTTGAAAATATTTCTCTATCCACAAAAAAATTAAGGTAAGGTCCCATATTTTCAATACGTGAGAAATTTTTTGCATCAATTTTATTTTTTAAATCTTCTGCAATAATATTTGGTGCTCTTTTTAAAACTTTTGCAAGACAGAAACACGGGAATGCAAAATCCCCCATTTCTGACTTAGGTGGTATTTCAATTATTCTCAATACCTCATCAATTTCCATTCCAGTGCTTTCCTTTATTCCCTGAGCTATTATCTTTTTATAATCTACCATAAAGCAAAAATCTCCTTTTACTTGAATTGTACATTTAAAAGTACCTAATAAATAAAAAAAGACATATCTCTCACCTTGCAGAAGAGACGTGTCTTTATCGCGGTACCACTCTAGTTGGCAGTATTTATCACTATGCTGCCCTCTCTAAGCCTTAACGCGGCTTTCTTCGACTTATTTTTTGCCGACACCCGACACTTTTAATAAGTTCCTCCCGGGCTCTTTTCATTCTCAACGTAGATACAGGCTTCCACCAAATTCCTGCTCGCTTAAAATACAGTTAAAAAATACTTTCCCAATCATAAGAATAATTTTCAATTAATTATATTACTAAGATGTCAATATTGTCAACACCAGCACAATTTCCATCTAAATTTCGTCAAAATGGCTTAAATCTACATCTTCCAGATTTATAATCTTGGTCGACATTTTTTTCTTGTAAATTATAAACAACAAAAGAAACAGGGGCAATCCTATATAGGAAGATATTACTCCTCCCCAATCTATTTTAGTACTTTCAAAATATGTAATTCCCTGACCTAAAACTACAACTGCACAAAGAAGAAATGCTATTATTGGACCTATAGGAAACCACTTTGCCCTATATTTAAGCTTTGATAAATCCTTTTTTTGAACAATACATGCCCGCCTAAACCTATAATGGCATGCAGCTATTCCCAGCCATGCTATAAATCCCGACAAACCAGATGCAGCTACAAGCCATACATAAACTGAACTTTCAGCATAAAGTCCCGTTAAAAAACATGCAGATGCCACTATTGTGGTAACTATAACTGCATTTACAGGAACTCCTCTTGAATTCACCTTTCCAAAGATCTTTGGAGCTTTGCCTGCATTTGCCATTGCATACAACATTCTAGTAGACGCATACATACCCGAATTTCCACAAGACAGTACCGAAGTAAGTATAACCGCATTCATGATCGATGCAGCTCCTGCTATTCCAGCCTCTTTAAATATCATTGTAAATGGACTCGTTTCGACTCCTGCTCTAGTATATGGTATAATCGCTCCTACTACAACTATTGTACCAAGATAAAATATTATTATCCTCCAAAATATCGTATTTATAGCCTTCGGTATAGTTTTCCCTGGATCCTCACTTTCACCTGCAGCCACTCCTACAAGCTCTGTTCCCTGAAAAGAAAATCCTGCAATCAAAAACACAAGGAATATAGATTTCGCTCCTCCTACAAAAGGTGCCTGACCAATAGTAAAATTTTTGAGTCCAATAGGATTTCCATTAAATATTCCGAATATGGTTATTACACCAACAATCAAAAATATTATTACTGTAGCAACTTTTATTCCTGCAAACCAGAATTCCGATTCACCATAAGCTTTTGCAGAAAGGAGATTCAAAGCTACTATTATAGTAAGAAATATTACACTCCATACTATAGAAGGCACGGAAGGAAACCAAAACTTCATTATAACTGCTCCTGCAACCATCTCTGCAGCTACCGTAATTGACCAATTATACCAGTAATTCCATCCAAGTGCAAATCCAAATGCAGGATCAACAAATTTTGTCGCATAAGTTCCAAATGATCCTGAATCAGGCATAAATGTAGCCATTTCACCAAGGCTTGTCATTAAAAAATATACCATTATTCCTATACAAACATATGCCACCAGTGCCCCGCCTGGTCCAGCCTGTTTTATTGTATCTCCAAGTGCTAAAAATATTCCTGTCCCAATAGCACCACCAAGTGCAATCATATTCAAATGTCTTGCCTTGAGACCTCTTTTTAGATGATTTCCTTCATTTGATTCATCCTTTAAAGTATTTTGCATTTTGTTCCTCCTTGCACAAATTTTATAAAAAAATAAAGATGCTTGAGAATAACATCACTCAAGGCATCTATTTCTATACAATGTTCATTGCATAACATTTGATTGCTTCACTCTGAATGATAGCTCTCCACAAAATCATTGTGACAGTTTTGCATATATTTTATACAAAACCAACATTGCAACAACCAAGCTTTTGATGCATGTTTCGGCAAAATTTCCTTTCAATACGGCTTCATTGTGCTTACCTCAGCCGTTTTACTAATAAATAATGCTCCTCTATCCTATATGTTTATTTACTTATAACATTATGAACCATATTATAAAATTAGTCAACAAAAAAATTATCAAACAAGAAGGATTTTATGAACGAAAGATGATAATGTCTTAGTATACCAAAGTTGATTATGTCCCAAAAAGCAAATTTATAATATAATAAACCTCATGACAAAGAAATGAGGTGGACATGATTAGAAAGGTATATTTAAAAATGAATGAAGAATTAAAATATAAAGTTATTAAGAAGTTAATAGATAGTAATGGTAACAAGCAGAGAGCTGCAATTGAGTTAGGCTGCACTGTTAGACATATAAACAGAATGATTAAGGGATATAAGGAAAAAGG
>NZ_JBZAYZ010000013.1:0-89787 GCF_058242705.1 Clostridium pabulibutyricum | reverse complement strand
GACATAATATCAGAACTTTATTTTTAATTAAGTGACTACTCTTGCCATTAACACAGTGGATTATTTTATATAAATCAACGGCTTGCTTACACTATATAATATACAATGGAATTATAAAATGTTACAAAAAATAAAGCCCTAGGATTAACTAGAACTTTATTTTTAGAAAATTATAATTTAGAAAGGTTATGTTTGTTGTAAATCTTTTGCTAAAATTTATTTAGGAATAATCATTTATACTTATATTGTTTACATTTTTGTGTAGATATATTCATACAATCCTAAAAAAGTAGAACCCCGGATAAACCCCAGAGTTCTACTTAGATTGGATAGCGCTATTAAAATTAGGTTGAAGGCAAATTAATGTATTATTTTTAATTATTATATATCTTTTTGAAAATGATTGCAATTGTTGTAAAAAAATAAAGCCCCGGTCTCCCGGGGCAATAATTATTTCTGTGCAACTGTAGTAGGAACTACAGTGCTTTGTTTTGTTTATCTATTTTTCAACTGTTGCTGAGGTTATAGCCGTGTCTACAGTACTCTGTATACTAGCAATCTTTTGTTTCAGTTGTGCGTTTTCCGCATTTACAGTAACCAGATCCTGCTGCGCCTTTTGAATTTGTGCGTTCTTTTCTGCTTCTGTGGGCGTGGCATGTCCAAGGTCATTCACTGCTTCCTGTATAAAGTCATCTATCAATTTCTTTTGATTGTCTGTTGGAGTTATATCTATTTCTTTGAGTGCAGCATAAACTGTTTCCTGTGCGGATTTAAATTTTTCTTCGTTGTTCTGCAAGGTTCCAGCATGGTATAACTGTTCTGCGGCCTTAACTCCTGCCTTGGCTTTCTGCTCCATGAAGTCCACCAACTCGGCACTTGATTTCAAACCGGGTATTGTCTTTGCTACCTGGATAAGTGGTTCTGCTGCTGTTAAAGTATTCTCTGTGGTCTTAAGTATACCTTCTCCATTAACACCTTTTTTCTTTAGGTATGGAACAACGCCTGTTATTCCTCCACATACTCCTACTAGAACCCCACCTACTGCTAAAATATCATTTACGTTTATCATATTATTTACCTCCATAAATTTTTTATAAAATAAAAGAGCCTTAAGCTCTATAATCAACCCGATATTCTCTTGTTTCCTGATTTCCCTTTGTTGTCGTTCCAGTATGCATCAATAAAACCCTGGCCTATAGCCACATAGTTTCCTCTATCCAGATGAATTGCAATTCTACCATCTGCAGTCTCTTCGATATATGCTTTGAGCTTCGGTATCTTAAAAATATTATCTCCCTCGGGTATACTTGTGTCATATGTCTTTACAGGAGTTTCAACCTTTGTAGCTGTACTTATTTTCTTGTTTTTCACAACCTTAAAGAAGTTGTCATCCATATAGTTAAGGTCCACATATCCACTTATTCCAGATATCTGTCCCTTCTCTGAATACTGCCATGCGGTAAAGTATTTCCACAACGTAAAACTTGGTTTGGAAACACCATAATTTGCAACCCACAAAGGAAACTTTGTTATTTTAGAATTTAAATGTTCCTGTATCCAGCTTGGATTTGCATAGAACAAAGGCTGTCCCACTATAGATGCTTTGTCTAAAAAATCTATACATAAGTCTGTAATATCACCAGTGCAGTTGTTTTCTGCATCCAATATAACTATGTCTGGATTCGTGTTTTTTATAAAATCAAGGAAATTAGCTATTTCAGTAAGTTCTTTGGCTTTGTCTGCAAAATGTGAAAAGTGATATGCTCCAGTAAGTAACCCTGCTTTCTTGGCGTTTTCTATATTAATATGATATTTTTCATCTCGCGATCCTGTTCCAGAAGTACCCTCTGTGGCTCTGCAAAATACAAACTGATATCCTGCATTTTTCAAGATATTCATATTTACATTACCGTTAAGGTTGCTTATATCAACACCTTTAATCATGAAACTCCTCCTTATTTTGAAAAAATTAACCCCAGTATTATTCCGATAATTCCAGAACAAGCAGAGGTTATAATAGTTATTTTAATTTTTTCAGCATTGTTGGCTGGTTCTAACTGTATATTTTTTATATCTGTAGATAGCTTTACAATACTGTCTTTAATTTCTTTTAGCTTCTCAAATATAGTTTTGACCTGTTCCTTATTTGATGCTAAATTTACTTTTATTTCAGACACATCTTTTTCGACTCCTTCCATAGCTCCCTCAAGTTTTCCAACTCTGTCCTCTAAATTTTGGATATAAGGGCAGTCCCTGCAGTTCTCATTCATCTCAAGCCTCCTTAAATTTTTATATTAAAAAAGGACTTAGAAATTAATCTAAATCCTTAATCCTCTTACTTCGCGTTAATATTCTATTGAGAATTTTTATTATTTTTTATCAGGTATAAGTTGCTGGAAGTTTTTTATTTTGTTTATTTAGCTTAGATTGATTTATTGTATTGTTTAAATAATTTTCTATTTCAGTCATTACGGCTCCAGCAACCTCTGTAGACTTAATAGTACAATTTCCTTTATCATCAATATCAATAACATACGTATTATCTTTGCTTAAAATTTTAGAATTTGCAATCGCTGCTATAACCACAGGAGATACTGTACTATCTATTTTAGATTTAAACTTGCCATTATTAAGTTTACTAATAGTAATTTTATTCATACCAAACAACACCTTTTTACTTTTATAATTTAACTAATCTATTTGCTATAGGTATTCTGCGAATAATTTCAGACCCAATTAAAGATATTATGAATACCATAAATACTAAAAGTATATTAGTTATTATAGTATTAAACTTATAAAAATGAGTTAATACTATTAAAATAGTAACATGAATTATATAAACTCCCATAATATTTTTACCCATAAATTCTATAATTTTATCATATTTTGAAAGGTTTTGTCTATATACTAAAATAAATAAACTAATGACATATATAAATGTAAAAATATTATCATACATATATTCTAAATTTGGTAGTTTATATAAATAGTGGCTTATCATATAGTTGTAAACATTAACTATTACGAATGATAGAATAAGTATAATCCAATTTAGTTTTGGTTTTATATTCATATAAATATAATCTTTAATTTGTTTTTTGCCTAATAATCCGCCTAATAAATAATATGCAAACCATGTCCATAATCTAAATGTTTGTATAACATTTACTTGTATTATAGAATTGCCATGAGCACTTCTAATTAGGCTTAGTAGATCAACGATTAAAGAAATAATTACGAAAATTCCAGTAAGATATAAAGCCATTTTAGTATTTTTAAAATATGAGTATATTATTGGCAACATTAAATAGATAATTATTAATGAACCGAAAAACCAAAACTGCCAGAAATATTCTTTTTGAATTAAATTCAATATGGTGAAATAAATGGGATTAGTTATTTCTTTTTTTATAATTAAATTAGCTAGAGAAAACAAAATATTCCACGATAACATTACTATTAAAATAATTTTTATCTTATTAAATATATATTTATAATCCATTTTTTCTTTATTAAGTAATAAGTTCCCGTTTACCATAAAAAATAAAGGCACCGCGCATAATGCAAAATAGTGAAACGTATGGATAATGGTATAGTTATTATTAAAATCTTTTGTTATTATCCCAGTTGTATGTATAATTACAATCGCAAAACATGCCATTACCTTTAATAAATCCAGCCTAATGTTTCTTTTCATAAAATCAATCCCCCAAATAGTACTACATTAAGACATATTACCACATTATTGGGTAATTTTCAATTTTATATATTACTGCTATAATTTTCTAATGCATTGTATCTCACTTATTTTTACAAAATCTATTAGTATTTTATTATTTGCAGTATCTTTTGATATAATGTAATTTGATGGAGCAATAAAGTTATCATTTTTATTTATGGTTATAGAGCTTTGTGGGTCGTCGGACAATAACATAAATGAAAATATATCACCAATTTTTAAATTACTTAAATCAATAGAACTAATAATTACTGGCAATGAAGTATTTACTTGATATATTCTGTTTTGTATTGGTACAATTTCACTTATCGTATTATCTATTACTTTTATGGCTGAACTGATACAATTTGGTAAAGTAGGTCTAATATTATAATTATTACTTCCATCTAGTGTGCATATAAACGGTATAACTATATCATTATTGTTATATAATACACCAATATTATATGGAGAAATGGGAAATTTTGCTGAGCTGTCATTTGCAACATTTCCTGAAATTGAAATAAAAGTCTTTGCAATATTACTTTTACATACAAAATAAACTTTTTCCCCATTTTTTAAATTAGAAGAATCTAATTTATTAATAGTTATTTCAATTCCATCAGGTGTGCTATCACTAAGTGCATATATAGTATTAGGTTGTAACAATAATGTACCTATAATATTATTAGTTGCTAGTGTTTGTAAATTAACACTATTATATTTATATTTTATATATAAATTTTTACATTTTTCTATTATAGTTGGGGAATAGCCTACTCCACCTAGTATTTCGTGTAAGGTGTTAATTTTACCATATATTTGATTGTCTGGGTCATAAATACAACTAATTAATGACCATATTCCAGATGTTAAATATTCTATATCTAAAGCTTGTATGTCTAAATAAGTACAATTTGGACCACCAAGATCGCTATCATCTGTTGAATCATAGTAAATATTGTATTTACACCATTGAATTAGAATTTTACCGCACCTATTGAAATGATATCCTTGTGTTAATATCCATGCAGCGTAACAACATTGTATGAAAATATTATCCAAGTCAGCATGTTCACAGGTTTTAAACCCACCATAATATCCTACAGCATAAAAATTTCTTAATTTTACTAACCCAAAATTGTTTTCGCTTGGTAAATCGACAGCTATTGCATTTGAATGTGTTGGTAATTGTATATCATTGGTTATTCCACAATCCACATCATTTACAATATTGTCCAATATAATATTAGCAACTTTTCTTAGTTGTAAATTTTTTAATGTTGGATTATTAGGTTGTCTGAGTATTAAATTATGTGCAATAAAAGTTATACCATTTCTAATTGTTTTGTGTGAACCTATAACGCTTGCTTTTGTACTAGATGAATTATCTATAGTTTTTGAGTAAATTACAGCACAATCCTTGTACACAGGTTGACTAAAAGTTTCTGAATAAGCTGTAGTAGGTGTAAAGCTTCCTTCGAGTTGTATTGTTATATGGCTTTCTGTATGAGAATCAACCAATGGTAATTTTATAATTGAGTTATAATTATCTGGATCTTGTAATTCCCCATTTAACATATAGATCCCTTTAGGAAACAATAATTTTCCTCCACCAATATTAGCTAAATAGTTTATTGCATCCTGTAATGCTTCTGTATCATCTGTAACTCCATCACCTTTTAAAGATACTAATGATAAAGGTAAGTGCTTTGCATTTAAAGTCACCATATCAGCCATTTGCGAATTAATATTGTCTATGTCTGCCTTGTTGGGAAGCTCTGCATTTGTGCCATCACCATTCCCTATTAAAAGTCGCTGTTCATCCGTAACAAATCCAGGCATACCCACAGGCAATGGTTTTACTGTACTTCTTAAGCCTTTTCTAAATTGTATACTATCTGCCATTAAAAACTACCTCCATCCATACTTAAAGTCCATGTTCCAGTATCTCCACTATCACCAAAGGCTCCTCCATCAAATAAATAGGGAAGCCTTCCAATTTGTTGAGATGTATTTAACATATCTCTAAATCCAGTATATACAGTTTGTCTTGTATCTTCATTTGCCAACCTAATTGTTTCATTAGATTTTCTTGTATTCTCATTACTCTGCCTAGTAGATTCATCAGCATCCATGTCTTGTTTATAGTTAGACCATTGGCTATTTACATCAGTTTCATAGTCATTTTGCTGCTTGGTAGTATCATTTTCAAATTTATTAACTTCGTCAGCTATTTTCTTGATTCCATTTCCCAATGAACCTCTTACTTGTTTACCATATATAGCCTGCAAAATGAGAGCTATCTCCTGGTTAACATCAACTGCCACTTGTACCACCTCCACTATGGCTTGACACATAATTTTCTACCCAGTCTCTAGTTGCTATTGGCTCATAATTTATAGTTCCACCTCGTTCGGTTAAATAGGATATAACACCTCCACTATCGTCAAAAACATAAAGACCTGCTCCAAATGAATTTGGCTTATCTCCATATATACCTGTACTTACTCTATTTGTAGTATCATGTACTTGTGCAACTCCATAGTCACCATCTTTCACAATTCCGAGGTCAACTCTCTTTTTGCTTACATCATCATTATATAAATTAAACGTACCTCCAACATTATCACCACTACCACTTTCGGAGCCTACAGAAACATTTAAATTACCATTATTATCAAAAATCTCAAACAACCCACCATTGTTATTAAAGGTATTTGTTATTATCGTTTTTCCGTTTTTAGTTATTTGCTGTATGCCATCCATTACCAGGTTACCATCCGTATCTATATAAAATTTCTGGATGCTATCTTTAGTTATTTTTAATCCTTCCTGCCCATTCAAAAGTATTTCTACAGACTTGTCATGGCTTACAACTCTCATTCCATATCTGTAACCTAGCTGTACACCACCATAGGTAGCCATTCTAGTTACATTGTCCGATTGAATATCATTTATAGAGCTCTCTAATTCTGTAGGTTTATTAGACAATGTAAGAGCTGGATTCCAGGGCTGAGATAAATCTGCTTCCATTTCGGCCACCTTGTATACATCATCCACACCAAGCAGAGGGCATACAATATGCACAGACGTTGTAATATCTATACTATCAGTAGGAATACCGGTTAAAGTACTTAAATCCAATGCAGACATTTCAATACTTCCTGTGGGTTGCGTATACTGGGATAAGTCTGCCTGACACTCTGTCTTTAGCTGTTCATCATCTTCAATATCGGAGTAATCAGCCTTCTGATATATAATTCCATATTTAGCTACCGCAACAGAATCCTCTAAATAGTTCTTGCCATCATTCACATTTTCTATAGTCAGGCCATTAGCACCTACAGGAATAATTTTTGTTCCAAAAACAGAACTATCATCTATACTTAGGCTTTTTAAGTTCTCTCCAAGATTAACATCTACAATTTTATCAGCAGGTGCATTACTTAAATAATCCAGGTAGTTAACTCCATTTTCTGTCCTAAACTGCAATATACCTTTATTTTTATTAACTACATATTTTTGTATGGCTTCCAGAGTTGTTTCAAAATCACTGGTAAAAAATAGCCAATCATCTACGTTTATAACACCGGGATAGACTTTTTTATAATCTTCAATGCCAGAATTATTATGTGCATTTAAAAAATCTAGTATAACTTCCTGTGCGGTCTTATCTTCATATATCTCGCTTCCTACCCTGGTGTCATTCAAATAGTTCATAGCGCCTTCGCACACAACATCTTTAGTCAACATACCACTATCAGCCATGCCATTAACAGCTGTAAAAACTCTGCCTATAAATATATCTTTATTATCTCTCGTATCTGTTACTTTTACTTTTGTTATAAACCTGTTTATCAAATTGTATCCTAGATTATTGGGATATATGGTAAAACTTAAACTTCCAGCCTGGCTTCTTTTGAAATTAATTTTTGGTTCTATAACTTTTGGCGCTTCAGGATCTGGATAATGTATTATGGTTTCGGTATTATCGTTTATTAAAGTTACGGAATACATTATAAAACTTCCCATCTAAATAAAATTTTTATTGTCCCGTCTCCGGAAAACGTTAATTCATTTCTTCCATTTTGCAGCTTTAGCCCCCATGGCTTATTATCTCCCGCTTTTAAACTATAGGATTTGCCTTCATAATCCAAACCCATATTAGAAGAACAGTTTATAACTGGAGTTATAAGCCTCCCATTGTTATACATAACTACTGTTGTTTCTTCATTTATTTCGAATGTATTCGTGTATTGCGTGTAGTCAGTTAAGAAACAAAATGTATCCCAGATATCATCACCCATGTAACTCGTGCTGTATTTAAAAGGGTCGCATACGAAATCTACAGTTAATAAACCATATCGCAAAAACTTATCCCAATCCGGAGCTTCTTGTACCTCCCCCATAAAATAAAACTCCGGCATAAAGTCAAACTGTAACTTCTGTTTGCTGGAATCCATTAACCAATCTAAAGCTTGCCTATATATTATGTGTAACTCTTCTACGTTATAGGCTATTATTCTAAGGGTAACAGTAATAGTTCTAGTATCATATACCTGTTCTCCATTACTTCCTGCAGTAGAGAAATCATAAAGGCCATGCATAAATGGGACACTATCCGTTATTTTCTTTTTAGAAGGAGCATTTATTGTTTTATCTTCTGCATATAGGCCCATATCTTTTAAGCTGTGTTTACCATTAAAAGTTATCCCATACATACTAAAGCCCCCTTTTATCTAGTACCAAATTTTTACCTTGTATCTTGCTTACATAAGGAGTTATAGTCTTAGCCACTTGCTTACTATCCAGATAAGTATTGGTTACTATGGTCGCAGGCTGAGAAGCTTCCAGATTGATACTCTGCACTCCAGAAGTAGCAGCGGCCGCCAGATTCAAAGAACCTGCTGCACTTTGTAAACTTGCAGATGTTGGTATGATTCCAGAATTTTGTACTTCGGATATAGCAGCCTTAAGGTTGTCAAACATGGCCTGTAACTGTGTCAAAGGCCCTTGGAATCCTTCCACCAGCCTTGTACCCAAATCCTGCCCCGCAAGCTTATAATCTTCACCGTAGTTATGGAGTAGGGCCACAAGTTCCTGCTGACTACTGTTCATAAGAGTTTTTTCTGCCTCTGCTTCTAAATTCGCATCCGAAAGTTTTTGGTCGTAAAAATCATCTAGGGAAGATAATGTTTGATCCTGCTGGTCCTTTATGGCATCAATCTGGTCTTGTAAACTCTGTTTCTGTTGATCAAGCTGTTCCTTCTGGTGCCTCCTATCACGGGTTTTTATCAGGTCATCAAGCTCATCCTGGAGCTCCTGCCTTTTTTCAGCCCCCCAGTGCATGGATAACTGGCGTCTTAATTCAGCTTCTTTGTCTGCATCATCTTCATCAGCGTATTGATTGTCAAGACTACTCTCCTGGTCACTTATAGCATCTATTTTCGCCTGCAAAAGTTTGGTCTGTGTATCCGTAGCAAGTTTAACCTGTTTTTCTGCTGCGTCTTTTTCGTCTTCATATCTCTGCTTCAGGGCATCTTTGATTTTGTCATTCACATCATTTACATTGTCGATTTCAGTGTCTTTAAATTTGTCAGTAAGATCTTGTATATCTTTTCCGGTTTTCTGGTAAGCATCTCTTAAATCCTGTACTTTTTTCAATGCTTCAATGGCCTTATCAGAATTAGCTCCATATTGAGCTGCCAGTTTATTGTATTCAGAAGTCAGTATATTAATCTCTGTAGATTGGTCTGTCATAGCCCCAAGCAAATTTCTTAAGTCAGTTTTATAGTCCCCTGTAGAAGTCTGAAGCTGAGAAATAGAGCCATCAAGTTCAGTAACTACCCTGTCTGCTGTTATAACACCATTACTATAGTCGGAAAAATATTTAGACCTTGCATTTCTTTCTGGCATAACCGCATCTGCCAGTGTAGTTCCTAATTTTATTGCACTATTGTTTATATAGAAAGATGCATCATTTAGACCATTTTTCAATGCTTCAGAAAAATCACCAAGCCACGAATTAACATTTGTCACCATACCTTCAAAAACATCTTTTATTATGCTTACCTTATCAGCTATACCCTTCACAATATTATCCATTGCAGATATAACTTTATTAGAATTATTATTTATACCATCCGCAAAGTTTTTCATCATATCGGGAAACCAAGTGTCATCATCTTTAAGTGGGCCCTCATCCGGTGTAGTATGATGAAGTAAAGAACTTATTTTATTTGCAATCCAAGCTACAGCGTCACCTAATGGCCCAAACTTGGATTTTATTCCGTCTATAAGGTTTTGTATTAAATGCTGGCCCCATTGTATGGCTTGACTTGCTAATGATTTTACAGCATTTCCAAGAGCACTAATAATTTTAGGGGCATAAGATACAAGCTGTGGAAGTGCTTGAGCAAGGCCTTTTACTATGGCTACTATAATCTGTATTGCCGCGCTAATAATTTTAGGTAGGTTTTGAATTAATGCCTGCGCTAGCATAAGAATAATTTTCACAGCCGCCGCAATTATTTGCGGTAAGTTCTGTATTAAGGCATTTGCCAACGTTGTTATTATCTTTACTGCAGAATCTATTATCTGAGGCAAATTTTGAATTATGGCAGATACTAAAGCCAACATAATAGCAAGACCTGCCGCTATCAGGCTTGGCAGAGCTGATGATATTGCGGTTACTAATGTTGTTATTATTTGAGTTGCGGTATCTATAATCTGTGGTAAATTGTTAACTATTGATTCTACTATTTTAGTTATTAGCTGGGTACCCACAGTAATCAATTGAGATATATTATTTACTATTCCAGTTATTAATGTAGTTATTATTTGCAAACCTGTACTTATTAATTGCGGCAGGTTGTTAATTATTGCAGTAATTACAGTGGTTATAATCCGCCCTCCCACACTTAATATCTGTGGCAGGTATGTTGTTATAGCTGTCACTATATTAGTTACTATCTGTGAACCTATAGCCAAAATTTGAGGTAAATTCGTGGTTATAATGTTAACTAGCGTTGTTATAAATTGTGATATAGTTGTAACTGCGGTAGAAATTAATGCTGGAAGGTTAGCTATAAAAGTACTTATAGTTCCTTTTAATGTATCCCAGTGTGTGATTGATTCATAAATTGCTACCCCTATACCTGCAATAGCCATTATAGCAATACCTATGGGACCCGTTATTGCAGTAAAAGCAGCCATTACCCCTCTGATAACTAAGGATAATCCTGCAATAGCTGGTGTGGCAGCTGTAGCTCCTGTAGTAACTACCCCAATAGCCCCTGCTACGGTACCCATAACGGTAAAAACTCCGCCCAAAATTAAAAGTAACGGTCCTAGCGCTGCGGCTATCCCTGCCACTGCTAAAATAACTGTTTGAGCTACTGGAGACAAATTACTAAATGCTGTGGCTAAATTACCAACAAAATTGGCAATAGCTGTTATAGCCGGTGCCAGAGCCTCCTGAACATTTATAGCCGCTGTTTCCAGGGCGCCAAACATTTGCTCAATAGCTTTACTTGTATCCCCCATCTGACTTGCTGCCAATCGGGAGGCTGAACTCTGATCATTAGTCGCTTTTGTATATTTTGATAAGCCTTTAGCACCATTGTTCATCAAGATGCTTGCAGCTCTTGTAGCATCACTCCCAAAAATTGTATTCATAGCAGCCTGTTTCTGCGCGTCGGAAAGTCCACTCATTTTTGACTGTAATTCTTGGGCAATACCTGCCGCATTTTTCATATGCCCGCTACCATCCCACACATTTATGCCAAGCTCTGCCATCTTAGCGGCGGCAGTATCTGTTGGTGCTCCTAACCTCTGCAACATGGTTTTTAAAGAAGTACCTGCATCACTGCCAACAACTCCTGCATCCGCAAATTCGCCTAGGACCGCAGTAGTGTCTTGTATACTCCAACCCACAAGATGTGCTTGTGCCGCACACTGAGCAAGTCCCTCACTAAGAGGTTCAACATCCGTACTTGATGCGGCGGCAGCGCCTGCCAAGGCATTTACAGCTTGGGTTGATTGAGTTGCAGAAAGTCCAAAGGCACCCATGGCCTGAACAACTGTATTTGCTGAGGTACCTAAATCCATGCTGGAAGCAGCCGCTAAATCCATTGTGGCCTTTAAAGAACCACCTTTTATTTGCGCCTCTGTCAAGCCGCCTTTAGCAAGTTCAGTTATAGCATTTCCTGCTTCTGTTGCGGAGAACTGTGTTTCTTGCCCTGTCTTAAGTGCTAAATCTCTCAAGCTTCCCATCTGTGCCATGGGCTTGTTAAGTGCTCCTGCCGCCTGGCTCATAGAGGTTTCAAAATCATTTCCTACTTTTACAGCCGCAGCCGCTGCCCCTGCAATTGGAACCGTAAGTCCCAGGGTCATGCTCTTTCCTAAGTCCCCGGCAGTCTTACCAATACCATTCAGCTTCTGGCTCGCGGCATTTGCCTTTTCTCCGAAGGATTGAAGTTCTGGGCCTGTACTTTTTAGCTGGCTTTCTAAGTTTTTCAGCTTGCTTTGTGTTATATCTATCTCACGTTGGAAAGCCCTATATTGGCCCTCAGATATTTTGCCACTGGCAAACTGTTGATTAACCTGTTCCTCAACACTTTTTAACTGATTTAACTTCTGCCTGGTAGTTTCAATGGATTTACTTAAAAGTTCTTGTTTTTGTGCTAAAAGCGTTGTGCTAGAAGGGTCAAATTTTAGAGCTTTATTAACCTGCCTCAACTCGCTTTGAATTGATCTGCTCTGTTTATTTACATCACTTAAAGCCTTTCCTAGTCCTGTAGTCTCAGCTCCTATAACCACGTTAATTCCTCGTATTGTCTCAGCCATATATTCTCACCTCCTAGCCATAAAACTTATCTATATCAGCTTGTGTTGCTCTTCTTCTAGCTTTCTTTTTATTTTTCTTGGTATCAAAAGTATCACCATATTTTTGGGAGAATTTGAAAAAATCCTTTACCCTAAATAAGTTTAATTCCTCAAGACTTAAATGTTCCCTTTTTGCCATAGCTATAATTACAAATTCAATATCTTCATCTAGCGGCTCATCATCATTTTGCTGGTTTTGGGAATCTTGCTCCGGCTCCATGAAAAAAACCGTCTGTGGCTTCCTCCATTACAGCCACAAGAAAATCCTGGTCAGTAAAGTCTACATTTTCAAATCCGGATAACCACGTTTCAAAAGAGGGAAAAGATTTTTTATCATTAAACTGTTCAGCTTTTGCCATAGCCCAAGTCATTTGAAGTACCGATAACAAATCTATTTTAGAAATATCATCCTTGACCTTTTCAAATGCCACTATAGAACCAATTAGATCGGATTTAAATTCCTGCTTATAAAACAAAAGAGCCAACGGTGTGGCTCTTATCTTTACTTCTTTATCACCTAACTTTATTTCTCTCATTTAAATACCCCCCCCCCTTAAGGTGCTGTAACTGTTACCGTACAAGCTGCTATCTTACTGCTATCACCGTGTGCAGTAGCTACTATAGTTGCTGTTCCTGCTGCAATCCCTGTTACTTTTCCAGCACTATCTACAGTGGCCCTCGTAGGGTCAGAAGATATCCAATTAACACCCTGGTCAGTTGCGTTTTCTGGTGCTATTGTGGCAACCAGTGTTTCATCTGCACCTACGGCAAGGGAAGTTTCTGCTTTATTTAAAGTTATTTCGGTGACTGGAACAGTTACAAAATCAGGAAGCAGAACCGCATCAAAGAAATTATTAAATTTCTCTGCATTTGTATCATTCAACTCGATTTTACCTTTTACTACTTGCTTACCACTAATTTCAATAGGTGTCATTGTTAAAGCTACAGTCTTGGTATCTGGTTCAGTACTATCGCTTTTACTATTTAGATCACCTGTAGGCCTGCCAGAAGTGACATTATAATAAATAAATTTTCTCTGTTTAACATCTCCGCTTATTTCTCCCATAAGGGCAAAGCTCTTCCTTTGTGCATCTGCAACTTCTACTAACATTCCATTACTATCCCTTATATATCCAAGAACATCTATCTTAAAATCGTCCGGTACGTCAGCAGCTTCAAAGTCTCCGCTATAGCCGTTGTTACTATCAACAACATAATAGGCTATATCATCTGCATAAAATACGTTCTGGTCTCCTTCTGCGTCTGGGGATAGGCTCACAGCACCAGGGTAGGGCTTAGGCACTCCATAAATGGGATTACCTTGTTCATCTTTGCCGGTTATAACTGCATAGTGTGTATTTTTCAATCCGAAAGTCACCTTGTTCTCGCTCATTATTTCTCATCCTCCTTGTTAGTTAATTCTTTTACTCTGTCTCTAATTTTGTGTTTTACATCAACCGGAACCCTTCCATCTTCTAAGACATCTAGCACTATTTTTACAAACTCCTTGAAAATATCTGTATCTTTCAAAGAAACTTTTACAGACAAGCTCTCTGCCATTTCATCAACTCCCTATTAATTTAATTTCATATATCACTTGGTACATTTTTTCACTTTCGATCCATGTTTCAATTTTAGAATAAGGAAACTCTAGTTCTTTTAATTTATTTTGAACCAGAGCTTCACTCTGTAAATCTTTTTTAGTTGTATATAATTCCACCTGGAAATTACTTATTTCCGCATAGTTTATATTGTCAGCTATCAAATCAGAAGAGTAGGAAAACAGATATACAATATATGGTGGAGGAGGAACTGGATTTTGATCAGTACCCTCAAAGTGGTGGTATGCTATGGGGAATCCAATACTCTTAAGAGCTTGATATAATTGAGCTTGTGTCATTTTAACCACCATTCCTTATAATCTTTTTAATATCATCTGGTAATCTAGCACCAAATTTATCGTAAGCAGGGCGGAGATGCGGAAAAGCCCTGGCTCTTCCACCCTGCCACAAAGCATGACCAAATTCCAAAAGATGCACACGTCTATAATCTTTTTTATTCCAGATTATTCTCTTAACCTTATCCCTGTAACCTTGCTTAGTTTTCTTAAATCCTTTAGCATATTTACCTGTTCTTTTAGGAGCAAGGTTTATAGTTTCTTCCAGTACTTCATCCGCTACACTGTCAACTTTTTTTTCAATGGAATTGCTAACATCATCCGTATATTGTTTTATCAAATCCACCATTTCGTCAGCAAATTGATCTACTTTCACATTTTTAGCCATTACTTCTCTTCACCTCACATGTGAGCTCCAGAGTTTCAAAATCTACTTCATAGGTTTTCATTACTGTGTATCTTTTGCCCTCAAATTCAACTTCTGTTTCACCATTGTATTCATAAGCATGTATCTCAAATACAATAACTGGCTTCAAATCATTTGCGGCAGCATCATAAAATTCAGTTCTGCCTATAGACTTTTTCCCGCATAAGATAGGTACTTTTTTTTCTACAGGTATTGGATTACCTATGTCATCATATCCAGTACCCTTTTGAACCAATTTTAATTCATAATCATACGTCACTAGAACCACCACCATTATGAATCATAAGATTGTGCAATTCATATTGTAGATATCTTGGCATAGCTCCACCAATGCTGCCAGCTTGATATTTCATAGTATCAACGGTATTTTTATTCTGGTATTTCCATGTAGCATAATCAACACAAAAAAGAAGATGATTGGCATTGTCCGGCTCTAAAACAATGCCTTTTTCATCTTCCAATTCCTTCACCACAGCATTTACAATGGCCGTTATATAAGTATCTCTAACAGTAGAAGTTATTCCTAATCTCGCTTTAACCAGAGATACTATACTTTCTATATTCATTTAAGCACCCCCTATAATTTCTAGTTCCAGGTAAGCTTCACGCTTGTACTTGTTACATCACTAGAAGCTAGTCCCTGGGGAGCATTAGGGAGTTTCTTCTGTTTCAATAGCTATCTTTACAAAATAGGTCGGATAAATAGGTTTGCCATCATATCTCGCAGTTCCTTTAAATACGGTTTGATCCTCTATAAATCTAACCTGATCCGATACCGCAAGTTGAACACCCTTTCTTTCACCAAGCAAATACTTCTTAAAATCACCAAGTATTATAGTATTGTCAGGCATGTACTGACTGAACACTATTCTTGTACCATCTGGAAGTCTTGGAGACTGTGCCGTTTGAATTACAAGCCGACCGTCTGCGGTGGGTAAAAATGTCTGTGGTGCTATTTTGGCATAATAAAGTCCCCTTCTCATCACAGCAATAACCTCACCTATTGGAGCACCATCATCACCATCATCAATAACGGACATATGAGAAACTATATCTTTTAATGTACCATCAGAAGTTACATTATGTGTTTCAAGCCCAGTTTCTCCCAGTGCCGTAATAATTCCTGTAGGTTGTTTACTTGCTACCGCTCCGGTAAGTATTGCTTTATCAAGTGCCTTTGCAATAGCCATGGAAAGTCTCGTTTCAATATAGTTTGCCAGATTTATCATACTATCCTCAAGTATAGAGTTTGCAACAGGAATAAAACCACCAACCTTAAATCCATCTAACTCAGTCTGTGAAAATGCGGTACTTAACTCTTGCACTGCATCTGTCATTTCTGTCCATATTCCTTCTGGAATCGCGCCATCCATTATCACCCTTGCCGTACCAGTTAAGGTCTGCACAGTTACCTCTGGGTATAAAGTGGAATAATCACCTAATCTAGTTTGTATCATATCAATAACAGATTCTGGAATAATAACGTCTGTTCCACTTACCGCCCTTTTTTCTTTAGCAAGTGCGGCAATCCTAGTATAAAAATCTCTCACATCTTCCCTGTTCAACCTCTCAATCATCTGTTCCCTGGTCTCATATCTATTACCCATCATTCTTAAACCTCCTCTAGTATTGGGAAAATCCACACTGTTTCTTGCTGCTGATTTTGGCTCTGGCTCATTTTTAGGTTCCTTACTATTTAATTCCTCAAGTTCCCCCTCAAGGTCAGCAATTTCACCTTCAAGTTTGCCTTTCTTTTCATCAAAATCAGCCTTATCCTTGTCAAGCTTGTCAGTTTCTTCCTCAACCGCGGCAATTTCTTCATCCGTTTTTGCTTCTTCTATGGATTTTTCAAGATCTGCTGTTCTTTTATTCAGGTCTGTTTCAGTTTTCAAAAGTTCAGCAAGTGCTGCTTTTCTCTGTTCTATTTTCTTACTCAGCATTAACTGTCTTATTGCCATAATTCTTCAACCTCTCTTTCAATTTTTTCTTTCTAACATCAAGCTGTCTTTGCCTCTGCTGCTCAATATCTTTTTTTCTAGCCTGTACTCCTGTTTCCTCATAGGCAGGAAAAGTTACTATTGAAACCTCCCATAAATCAATCTCTTTTAAAATCGTATGAATAGTGCCATCCTCTCTGAAATCATCTTCCTCATTACCAATATTAAAGCCAAAAGAACATTGGTCTACATCACCACGGCTGACTCTTTCATACAGGTTCATAGCATCAATATCATTCGGATTAATTTTCACGCTCCCAAAAAGTCCATGCCCGTCACTTTTAAGATCAAGAGTATTGGCTTTATTTCTACCAAGCACAAGAGTCGTATCATGATTTATTAATGCCCTTATATCATTACCAAGTGTATTATTTAATGCTTCCGGCGCTACCTGTTCAAAATAACCAGGCCACAATTCTGTTTCTCTATTGTAAACTATAAAATAGCCCTCAATAAATTTATCAGTGTCACCCTCAGCCCTTGTCTTTAACTTACACATTTCAAAATTCACACTTCTTGTTTGTGGGACATTTTTATCCATCACTATCACCACCATTTCCATTTAATTTCTTTTGTTCCCCTATCATACCTGCCGGTATATAGTTTTCCAGGATAACTCTTTCATCAAGACCCTCAAGTGGAGACATGCCAAGCCAGTCACGTACTTCATTACCAAGCATCACACCTCTAACATATAGGTCTGCCCCTACACTCTCAAGTTCTTTAATATCATAAGCATATAAGCTCCTGGAGTTAAATTTAAAATACAAGTCAGGACTATAAAGTAACCCTTTTGTTAAAACCTGTTCTATCCCTTTAGCCATAGGAAGAATCGTTGAATTAATAAAAGCATTGTATTCTTCTTTGTTAAAAGAACCAACGCCAACAAAAAAAGCAGGTACACCAAATATCCCTGCTACTGTCTTTTTATCTATTTCTACGGCATCATTTATAGCTAAATCATTAAGACTTAGAGGCTTTACTGTATCAACTTTAATCAAGTCCGCCGGGATAATCCAGGGCCTACCTCCTTCGGTTTCATCAATATACTTATTAAGTACCTTTTCTCTACCATCTTTACTTGCGATTTCTTCGGTTTCTGCATCTACAGAAACAATAATATTAGGCCTCCACTTATCGGACATAAAACTTTTTTTAGTAGCTGTAGCTTGCTTTAAGTTATTAACTATATCCTTCAAAGCCACTCTATAGCCTCTACCTATCCAGGGTTTGTTAGGGTCCGGATTTATAACAAAATGTAATATCTCATCATAATTATAGGACTTGCCATTATAAAGTACCCTATATCCTGTGTCAGTATCAACAAAACTTACAAGAGAAGGTTTTAAAGGTATAAGCTCACCAATATAGCCATCTTCCATTTTAGGATATACAACACAGTTTCCTTTACCATTTAAAAGCATTGTGTAAACAATATTATACATCCATGTTTTTCTGGTCATAAGGCTGTATGGATTTATGTCAATTTTTCTGGACAGTTCATTTTGTATCCTTACATCTCCATTTTCTTTGTTCTGCATTAAATATATTGTCATGGAGGATATTAGGTCAGCTATTTTTCCAACACAAATTTGAACTTCCGGATTATCTGCAAGTCTTGTATATCCCGGAACACATAAGGTACTATATGCATCATCAGATAAAAGCCAACCAATTTCACTTCTTTTTTGTTTTGGCTCTGCTCTAGTTCTTTTTCTCTTACCCCAGTTAAATATTGCCATAGTCTACCTCCTATCCTTTCAACCACTTTTCAGCAGAACTTTTTTTCTCCAAATTCTCAAGCATCCTTATGCATGCAAAAACAGAGGCATCAAAAATATCTATCCTCTGTGTTGGTTCTACTTTTTCATACTGTATCATATCATCAGTCTTTTCTATAGCATGTACATTCTGAACACAGTACTCAAAAGCTTCACTGTGCAAGTAATACAAATCTCCATCTTTTGCCTTAGCCTCTATATGTCTAAATCCTTCACTTTTTTTATAAAAATACTGTGGCTGGTCAATTATTCTAAACCCTGCTTTCTTCATACCTATAAAATACTCTCTACAGAATTTTCTATCATGACCAACCTGTTTTATTTTAAATCCTGCTTTACGCATTTTAATAAACCAATTAACAATATCAGCATAATTTACAGTAGGATTATTGCACATATCAAGCCAGCCATCATCTTTCCAGCCGAAGAGTGGAATACCATCTTCATCTGCTTTTCTTGCGGCTGCCACTACAGGGAACCAAGCATGGGGAATTATTATGTCCACGTCATGATATTCTCCAGTTTCATCCTTATAAGCTTTTTTATGGGTACCATACAATGCAGATGCAGTTAAATCATAAAGTTTAGATAAATCAGCACCACCAAACCATGTTATAGGTAATTTTAATAAATCCTTTATTGTCCAATTAAATTTACCATCAGACTTCCTAAATTCATCTATATTAAAATAAGCCTTCATAGAAGTTGTATATATATTCAAAGATTTTGCGAAGAAATCTTTTCTTTGCTGCGGATCATTCTGTGCCTGCATAGCATCATTCATTATGTCCTCTGGCCTTATAGAAACACCATAAGCAGGGTTAGCCATCTCATGCACTTTGGGGTCTGTATAATCAACTTCTCCTGTTTCAGGGTCTTCATCAGCCTTGCATATAAAAACAAAGTAGGCTTCATCCTTTACAGTGCCATCAAGTATTTTTTTACAATATTGGAGCCTCTTATAACAGAAGCTGTTCATATCATCCCCAGCCGTGGTTATTCCTATCATCAATTTATTCGTATAAGCTTTCATGGCTTCCTTGATAATGTTATATTGCTTCGGTGTTTTATATGCATGCAGCTCGTCGGCTATGGCCGTATTGCAATTCAAGGAATCTTGTCTATCTGGGTTTGCCGCGAGCGCTTGAATATATAATGAACCATCCTCAAATTCACCCTGTATACTATGTTCCTGATTATTGTCTATAACACGAAAATTTTCTTTCTCACCCATCT
Source organism: Clostridium pabulibutyricum (assembly GCF_058242705.1). Classification (NCBI taxonomy): domain Bacteria; kingdom Bacillati; phylum Bacillota; class Clostridia; order Eubacteriales; family Clostridiaceae; genus Clostridium; species Clostridium pabulibutyricum. The sequence continues at coordinate 69,839 of NZ_JBZAYZ010000013.1, read as the reverse complement.
GATCCAAATTGAAATTTATAAAATTAAAACTCTCAAGAGATTGTTTTAAGGCAGCAGCAACAATATAAATTTTACTTCCACTCTTTCTCTGTAGTAAACCTAATGCCCAGGATAAAGCGGCAGCAAAACTTGTTTTAATATTTTTTCTGGGTATAAAAATAAACGCCTCTTTGAAACGCCTTATCTTCGTACCCTTGTAATAGAATCCTAAAAGATTATATACTTGGAACTTGTGAAACGATTCTAATAAAAATGGTGTTCCACGTAATGGAGTACCATCTAATTTTTCACCCTGAGCATGGACAAAAGTTTTTTCAATAATGCCGATAACAAACTCTGCATCATGCGGATTAAATTCATAAGCTGGGTTTTCTAAATCCTTGAGAAATCTCTGACAGCCTTGAATTTGTTCCTTACAAGCTATCTTCCTACCTTCAACAATGCTTTTAGCATACTCCATTACAATGTCGTAGTTTTTATATTGTTTCATTCCATACCGCTCAAAACTTCGGTCAGCTTGGATTTTTTCTTTCCAACACCGCCGTTAGGACTGTTAGATTTGGGATTCAATCTCAATTTGTCAGAATAAGAAGCTATGTCTTTTCTTAAGGATTCCATGGCAGTATAAAGAGGGACTTTTCTTTCATTGGTGGCACCGGCTTTATTTGTGTACTCTTCGGTTATTTGGTATCCGGATTCCTCAAACTGATTTTCAAAAACCTGGTATTGCCAGAGCATGCCAGCATAGATTTTTATGATCTGGTCATACTCTTTTTTATAAGTTCCCAATTTTTTCATTTCTCTTTTTACCTGATTTTCCATAGCCCTTTTTGTCTTTACCACCCTAACACCCCCTTGCTAAAAACATTGCTCTATTGGAAAAGGTTACCCTAGCCCGTTCCTACGACTATTCTTCTTTTGGGTCTGGGATAGGGGGGATTTCTTTTGTTTCAATCCGACATGTCTCTGATATCTTAACAAAAGTTCCATTAAGCAGCAGGAATCCTGCCTGGTCTTCCTTATAGCACATCCCTATGACTTGTAATTGATTATCCAAAGTCTTCTTATCCAGCTCAACTCTTATGCTTTCACTCACACCATTTTTATATAAAATATTAATTTCATATTCCTTCTTCTCTTCCTGTTGTTCTGCTTTTTCAGCTTTTATATTCTCCATTACTTGACGCCCCCCTATTATCTTACACTTTATATAATTCCTTATTTGCTCTTTACATTCATCACAATATCTAATTGGTACCCGTATCTCGCATGCAATCTCCTTATTCAATACAAAACCTACCTTGCATTCATTAAGCTCTTCATCCCACCATTGACCCCACCCATCTGTACAAGGCTTATATACTTTCTTTATATCAGTTATGAATATACTTAATGCTTTATCATCCTTAAGTTCATTGGACAATAGTCTTCTTGTCATTTCTTTACTTATGCCCAGGCCGTCCCATAAATCCAATGTAGTCTTAACAAGTTGTCTACAACGCTCTTCTTGATTCCCTTTTGATAACTCCCCGGTTCTTCCTCCTTACCCATTCAACACCTAATGGTGTCAGTGTATTGGTATCTCTATCATGCATCTGCTCATGGCACTTGTTACATAGGCTTATAAGGTTATTACCTTCAAGCCTTAGTTCTGGTTTATCCTTAAGTGGTTCAATATGATGTACTGTAGTTGCTGCTGTACTACGGCCATACCGCCTACATTCACAACATAGATAACTATCACGCCGAAGTACTCTCTCACGTTTATGTCTCCATGCATAAGATTTATAAAAGCTCAGGGTATCACTCCTTACACGCAAAAAGACACCTGGAATTAATCCAAGTGCCGTTGCACGCTTACATTTATAATTTTACTTAATACCAGATTACATCATTATAAAAGGTACGTCAATCCCACATAAAAGGACACTTTTTAACCTATTAAATCTAAAGTACTTTGGCTCTATCACTAGCCTATACAGATTTTAGCAAGGACACTTTTTCATAGTTTTAGTCCATCTATCCCGAAAAATAATATACTTAAATCTTCAATTGCTGCTCTTATATCCCTCCCTACTGTTTTAACAATTATATCAAAATGAGTTGCAGCCTCTTCATAAGTTGGTATCATGTTATTTTCAACTGGATCAATATACATGTATTTAATAATACTGTACCTTCGTTTCTTAATATCTCCACCCTTCAAACATACAGCCTTGTAATATCCCAAAGACTTATTAATATGCCTTACTATAATTGCTGTCCTTATTTTAGTTCTACTTACAGCCTGTATATATTGCTCTTCATCATCTACAGATTCAACATCATCCAAAGTATCTATTGCATTTTCTTTATAAATACTGGATATTGACCTATCTACCAAGCCATCATGTACCTTCAAATCTCTGTAGTGCTTGAGAAGTAACCTGGTATTTCTTAATCTTCGGTCATATCTTTTTTTAGTTTTATAATATTCCTGCTCTTTGATATACTTTATTCCTTCTCTTATCCCAATTTTTACAGCTTCCTCATAATCCATCTATACCACCTCACTTTTATATTTTTCTATCCTTGCTTTCAACGCATTCATAAGCTTATCCTGGGTACTATTTTTATCCTTCAAGGCCGCTATGACATCTTCATCAACACTGCCCTCAACTACCAAATGGTGGACTATAACTTTCTCCTTTTGGCCCTGCCTGTGAAGCCTTTTATTTGCCTGCTGGTATAGTTCAAGTGACCAATTAAGCCCGAACCATATAACATGATGCCCACCCTGTTGAAGGTTCAATCCATATGCGCAGCTTGCTGGATGGGCAAGCAGTATATCAATCTTTCCGTTATTCCAGTCATCCTCATCCTGTGGACTTTTAAGCTGTCTTACTCTCAGCTTCAATCCGGAAAGTGCTTTTTGGATCCTCACAAGGTCATGCTGGAAGTTGTAAAATACCAGTGCCGACTGCCCGTTAAGACCTTCCACAAGCTCCATAAGTGCATCAATTTTGCAATGGTGTATCTGTACCACATTTCTATTTTCATCATACACAGCACCATTACAAAGCTGCAGAAGCTTATTTGTGAGTACCGCCGCGGTACCTGCGTCAATAGTGCTTTCATCAACCTCAAGCAGCATTTCCTTTTCAAGCTTTTTATAGGCCTTTTCTGCTTTCGCATCCAGAACTACATGGGTATCAACTGAAATACAGTCTGGAAGTTCCAGATAGTCTTCCGCTTTCATGCTTATGCATATATCCCCTATCAGTCGTTGGATTATTTTTCCCGCTCCCGGTTTCGGCATATAAGTAAATACGTGGTCCCTGTCTCTCTGGTCCGGTTCAAAATATCTCTCCCTGAAATGTGTTATCCTCTTGCCCAGCCTTTTACCTTCATCCAAGAGATAAATCTGTGCCCATATGTCCAGAAGCCCGTTCGGTGCCGGTGTTCCTGTAAGCCCCACAAGCCTCTGTATATGGCTTCTTACCCATGTGAGGGACTTAAATCTCTTAGCCTGGTGATTTTTAAAACTTGAAAATTCATCTACAACCACCATGTCAAACGGCCATGCATTCCTGTAATACTCCACAAGCCAGGGGACATTTTCCCTGTTTATCACATATATGTCCGCCGGTGTATTCAGGGACTTAATTCTTTTGATTTTGGGCCCCAGCACTGAAATAACTCTAAGCATTTTTAAGTGGTCCCATTTATGTGCTTCCTTGCTCCAGGTAGCTTCTGCAACCTTTTTTGGTGCTATAACAAGTACTTTTGCCACTAAAAATCTATTGTATTTCAAATCGTTTATCGCTGTAAGTGTTATTACCGTTTTCCCTAAGCCTAATTAACCCATGTCCAAAAACAGGCCTAAAGCTTTATCTTTAATCATTCTACTTATACAATATCTTTGATAGGCATGTGGTTTGAACATCATAAGGGCATCACCCCACTTCTGCATATCAAATTATCTACAGCTTGTTTATTATCTATAATCAACACTTTAAACCCTAGATTCCGTATTCTTCTATGCTGTACAAGCTGTAATGCCGTTGGCTTTTTACCGGGTGCCTTAAGTTCTACAAAAATTATTTTTCCTCCCGGAAGTAAAACCAATCTGTCCGGCACTCCTGCATTTCCTGGAGAAATGAATTTATATGCCTTTCCTCCTGCATTTTTTATTTTATCTACCAAATATTTTTCAATATCTCTTTCTCTCAAAATTTACTCACCTGCTTTAAATTAAAATTGGAAATTCTAAATTTGAAATGTCCACTAAGTCACCCTTTTTTCTCTATATATATACGTGTACAGGCATATTAGGCATACATATATATATCTATATTATTTATTTATACTATTTATATATAAATCAAAGTTACTTAGTGGACATACATCTGTATATAAGGTATTTCAAGTGCTTTAGTGTCCACCAAAATGTCAACTTTCTAAATATTTTTGGTGGACAAGGTGGACATTTGTTTTACTGTTACAATTTTTCAAAGTGGACATTCAGCCTATAAAGTTGACACTTTTTTCTGGCTAGTGGACATTTTTAATCTCCATTTTTACCATTAATTTACTGGTCTAAATCCCTTTTGCTTTCCATAGTTTGCCCCAAATCTCATTGTATCTGATCGCTTCCATCCTTTTAGCGCTTCCAAAATTGCATTAATCCTTCTCGCCTCAGTTCTAGGCATGTTCTTATTTTCGCATAAACATTCTTTCCATATCTCAAGTGCGCAGGTCCTGTCTCTCTTAACAAGCTTTATATCACCATTGATTCCATTAGACCAAAACATACGCCTGCGGTCCAGGTCCCATTTTTGCCAATCATTTGGTATTTGCTTCTCTAAAAACGCTTCTATTTGACCTTGCAATGGATCCCTTTCAAGATGCAAATCCCTATGCTTTTCAGCTTCAATTTCCATCTCAGGAGATAAGCACAGGGTTTCACCCAGCTGCCATCTTACAACAGCTTCAGCCCATATCTGATTCACTTCACTATCCAGATCGTTAAATATTGATTTAGTTGGTTTTTGGATTTCTGCGTCTACAGGCCAAAATCTTCTATTACCTGTTGGGTCCCTCAAGTAATCGTGGTCATTAGTTGTTCCAAAAAACACGCATTGCCTTAAATGCTTTTCTGTTTTTCTAGCATAAGCAGCGCGGTATTGATCATCTTTTTTACTTAAAAACTGCTTTACAGCTTTTATATCGGTTTTATTAAATGCTTCGAGCTCTCCAATTTCTACAATCCAAACCCCTTGTAATAACTCTGCCCCATCTTTACCCTCAAAAGTTTTAATGCTGTCAGAAAACCAATCCAGACCCATTTTTGAGAATAAGGTACTTTTTCCTATGCCCTGTCTGCCACAAACCACAGTCATATAGTCAAACTTACATCCAGGTGTCATAACTCGCGCCACGGCTGCGGTAAATGCTTTTCTCGTTACGTCTCTTATATATTGACAATCCTCGGCACCTAAATAATCTATATAGAGAGTATTAAGTCTTTTAATACCATCCCATTTAAGGCTGCTTAAATACTCAATTACAGGATTATAGCAATTGGTGGCAGCGTGATTTCTCAGGGCATCATCTATAATTTCACGTGACCTGAAACCTAATGCTTTTTCAATATGTTCACGCAGTCCAGAATCATCATCATCAGTCCATCTGAATGTACCTTCTTCTTTTTCACGTGCTCCCCATGGCAGAGGTGCTACACCAATTATATGCTCGGCAAAAGCATCTTTTTTAATCCTCCCCTTAATCAGGGGATCATTCTCCAACAGTATACGCACATTAGGTATAGTCTTTAATGGCGTACCTGTTGTAGAACTAACCTGCAGCTTACTAATCCAGTTTGCATTGTCTTCTATAGGGGTTCCAAAGTCCTGGGTAACCTTCTCGTATCTCTCTTTATTTAAAAGTGTGGCCACATAGGTATCATTCACAGCAAATTCACACATAGCCTTATATGATGGCAGTTTATTTACGGGTGTATCGGGTTTTGCATCATCATCCAGGTTATTAAACTTATGAAGCCTTACCAGGTCAAAAGCATTGCACAGTTTGCCACCCGCGGGGTCTGTAGCATGATGTGAATACATAAATTTGCCGTTTTCATATACAATAGCACCGCCTACAGTACTTCCTCCTGTGTAGGTAAATCTATCAGGAGAATTGTCACAGGGTTCATATATTCCTGGAAGCATAGTATTCATAACATTGTAGACATCATAGGTTCTGCAGAAGGCCCCTATTATTCCATTTTTAGCTGTAGGATCTTCCTGCCTCTCTGCAAGTTTTTTATGACTTTTTGCTGCACCCGGTACTTCCGGCCATTCTGACATATCACGCCAGTTGTTATATTGTTTTAAAATACCGTCAGCGTCAAGAAATGGCCTGTCACCATATTTATATACATACTGGCTGTCGCTGCAGCATGATGGCCAGTACATAAGTCTTGAAGCTTCAAAGGTTGTCGGGTCACACAGCTCTATACCGATTAGGCTTCCCATTTTACGCGCCAACGGTTCGTATTCATCAGCTGTAACCGTTCTGTTAAGGGGTATGATAACACGTAATCTCGGTTTTGATTCCTGGTGCTTACGTGTTGAATAAACCACATATGCACAGCCTAATCCATCTATCCTCAATAAAGCGTCATTGGCTCCACCAGGCTCTATATTGTCAAGGTCAAGGGTAAGAATATCCCTGCCCTTGACACTTCCTGCCTTCCTCTTGTTTCCTTCTAAAATACCGCCTACAAAACCGCCCACATCTTTTAGTGCGTCCTGTTTACTTTTAGGGTAACTTAAATATTCAGCTATGGTTTCAGTGCTTCTTGCAGGGGTTGCAAGCTTTTCTACAAATTCAGACCAGTATAATGCCTGCTGTGGCCATTCGGTAGCCTTACGGCTTCCCGCAGCCGATATTATAATTTTTCTATCATTGTTTAGCATGGAGTATCACCTCCTCATTCTTTTTTATAAAACTTGGCCATGAATCCATCTGCATTTAAAGGTAATCCCGGCGCCCATGGTATTGGTTGTCTCATTATATTACATATCTGGTCAAGGTCGGCATATTCTTCCGGGCAGTCAATGATCACCTCATCATGCACATGGAAAACTACTTTATAACCGAAAGCACTTAATCTTTTTATACTTTCAGCCAGACAGTCCCTTGCAATGGCCTGGGTAATGTTTTCAACTAATTTTCCGCCATAGGTTGATACAACTTCCCATTTTCTCGTTTTCTGGTTTGTTCCATGGTAAAATAGTGCATCCTTTCCCCAGTCATTAGGATAGATAAAAGGTTCTACATAAAATAACTTTCTTTTACTGGGCAAGGTTATAGTTAAAAAGTCCTGTTGCGTATTATAGTCACCTTCATGGGCGATAATTAAGTTTTTAACGCCTACAGGTTGGCCCGTTCTCATTACTGATAGTGCCGCGTTTTCAACTGAATACCACAAATCAACTATTCTTCTGTTTGTAGCCCTCCACCTGTGTACAATCTCCGGCAATTCTTCTTCCTGTAGCCCCATTTTAAGGGCTCCCATATTTATAAGTGCTGCAGAACTTCCCTGATATCCTAATGCAAGTTCCGCAACTTTACCCTTTTGCCTTAAAGCATATTCCGGATTTCCTTTTTTGATTTTTTCTATAGGTACCCCAAACATTTGTGATGCAGAGGCTTCATAGATTTTACCGTGCGTTTTGAAAACTTCTAATCTCCAATTCTCGCCCGCAAGCCATGAGATAACCCTGGCTTCTATGGCACTAAAATCCGCATCCAGGAACACATTGCCATCAGATGGTATAAATGCAGTCCTTATGAGCTGGCTGAGTGTATCGGGTATGCTTCCATATATAAGTTTCAAAGCGTCTATATTTTTATCTTTGACACATTTTCTAGCGTGCTCCAGTGTCTCAATATAGGTCCTGGGTAAATTCTGCGGCTGTACAATTCTGCCTGACCATCTTCCTGTTCTGTTGGCTCCATAAAACTGCATGAGTCCTCTTACCCTTTCATCCGCACATAGTGCCCCTTTTATGGTTACATATTTTTTGGTACTGGTTTTTGAAAGTTCCTGTCTTATTTCAAGCATTCTTTTTACTTTATTATTTTCAATACTACCTAATAGAGATTTGACGGAATCTTTTGTTAGGCCGTCTACCTGTTGTCCTGTCTGCTTTTCTACCCATCCAGAAAGCTGCTGTATACTGTTGGGATTGTCAAGCCCGGATATTCTCTGTGCTTCAACCATAAGCTCATTTTTAACAGTTCTATCGCAATATAAAGCTCCATCTATCAATTCTTTATCCATCTTCACTCCATAGGCATTCATTTTTTGGTCAAGCTCCCATAACTTTTGTTCCTGCTGTGGTACAGGAAATGCGGATAGTCTTCTTTCAATTTCCATTTCAGTAACTACATCCTGTCTGTTGTATTCTTTAAATAAGTTCCATTTCTCGGGTTCATGATGCGGTAATGCCCTTTTTCTTCCACCATTTGATTTTGTAGGCTTGCAGGGAATACAAAAAGTCCTTATAAGCGCCTTGCCTATGCTTAATTTTTTCTTGTCTTCCGGGAGTCCTAATGCCTTTCCTGTGGCCTCAAGTCCTGCGGTATAACCACAATACAATCCATGTAGCATGGTGCACCTCCATTGTTCTAACGGGGATACGTAAAATTTATTCAAGCAGTACCATTCAAAAGGTGCATTGTAGGCATGCTTTAGTATATTGGGATTTTTTAATGCCAGTATAAGTTCTTGCGGTAGTATTTCATTATTCATAAAATCTATAACTTTAACTGATTCTCCGTCAAAAGAATAAGCGAACAACAGTATTTCAAAATCAGGGGACCGCACATATTTGTACAGCCCATTTTTAATATTTACACTCGAAAATGTTTCTATATCAATTGATAAGTGCCTCATATTCCCATTACGCCACCGTTAACAGGCATACCGGTTATAGGATCTATTTGCTGTTGTACCTGTGGTTGATGTGATGGTTGTACCGGAGTCTGGACCTGCTGCTGAGGTGCCTGCTGGTAGTTTTGTGGAGCATATGTTGGTTGGTACTGTGGTTGCTGTGTCGGTTGAGAAACAGGTTGTTGATTGTATCCTCCAGGCAGAGGATTATCTCCAAAGGCGGATGCCGCAGTAATATGTCCGCCCAAAGGTTCTCCGTCTTCTAATTTCTGTACGGGTCCTAAGCTGCAGCCTATACCTTTTCTACCACTGTTGGCATATGGAAAGAAAGATATTGACACTCTTGCATAGATACCTGAATATATGTCACTTTGATTGATTATAGGATTTAGATTGGCATCCACAACTTCCTGCTTATCTTTGTTTGATGCATTTAAAACCCAGTGCCCTCTGCATTCCTCGCTGTACGACATTCCACTTGACGGCATTACCCCGTCACCATCATGAACGGGTAAATTGTTTGCCGGAGGTCTTACACCATTGAACTTTTTACTCAGACCATATTCTATTGCTGCATTTATAGCGGCATCAATTCTCTGTTTTGTTCCTATATCGGACTTTGGTATCAATAAAGTTGCACTGTATTTTGGGTCCCCTCCATTCTGGCCCACATTCGGCGTAAATAGGTGCACATAACTTAATCTGACCTTCCCTGTTACTACACTTCTTAAATCATTATTCATTTACGATTCCTCCTTCATTTTTAAAAACATCTTCAGCTTTTACTTTTTCTATAGCTTTTCTTTTATCTGATAGCTGTACTATAGTAGGCCTACCTGGTGGAGTATTCACATAGGTTCCTAGAAGCTCTTTGAATTTTTTCTTCCCCACCAGTTTCTCTGTTTCGGTTAAAGTGATTGGTTTTCTTTCATAGAGCATGGTTTCATCTATACCATTCTGTTTTAGAACTTCAAAAGCTTTATCCAGATCGGTGAACTGTCTTATACTCCTGCCATGTACGGCCTTCCACCCTGGTATTTCATTTCCCTTCAAGCATTCAGCTAGCGCATATTCTTCAAGGTGTTTTACCCACTTGACAAGGTTTTTGGCTCTTTCCAATATCTCCCCTACTTCTTTATTTGATATGAGGGGCGGCATTTTATCTTTGAAAACTTCAAGTGCCATATTTGTATTTTTGGCTGCTCTGCAGGTGGCAAATGCTCTGCAGAATCGGCAGTGGTCTCCTGAAACAAATTCACCTTTTCCCTCAAATGCTTTTTGGGCTATAGGCTTTACAGTTTCACCCCATTTTAGTAATTCGTCTGCGGATATTTCGTATTCTGAAATGCTGTCAAGCCTTGGCTGTACGATAGACATTGTTATAGACTTTATAGGATATAAGAAGCTATATTCAGCATAGGCACCAATAGCATAAAACATCATCTGCGTATTTTTTTCTGCTGATACCGGAACTCCTTTTCCATATTTAAAATCAATAACATGCATTGTATTTCCACCTATAACAAGGCAGTCGCTTGTACCGAATCCCTCTGGAGCATACATACTGTAATCAACCTTTTTTTCTACAGCTACATAAGGTGGTGAGTCAAAACTGTGTAAAATTTTTGCTATATAATCCTTGTAGGTATCGGTATGCTTCAGCATTTCATCTTCATAACTTGGATCTTTTTCAAATTTTTTCAGTCTGTTACTGAAAGCCCTTGGTCCCATTGGTTCTATACAATATTTTCTAAGTTTCAACTCTGCTATGCTGTGGGCCAATCTCCCGGCTTCTGCGTATTCACTTGTTTTCTCAGGCAAGGTTTCTTCTAACCTTGCCGAGGGTGTGCATTTTAGCCATCTGTGTGAGGAACTTGCGGACAGCAGAGCATGTTTTTCAGGACTGCTCATATTCGGGCCCCCAGTTCTCTGAGTTTTGTGGCAAAAGCTCCATATTGCTCTTTAGGCAGCATGGTAAGTGCCTGAACACCGAATGAAGCTAGTAACTGTTGAAGCTGTTGAAGTTTACCTGCATCAATAAGCTGTGTTCCTGCCTTTGCCAGCTGATCCATTGTATAGGATTGTACTGCAGTCGGAACTGGTTGAGGTGCTTGTACCGTCGGCTGTATTGGTTGTGTAATTGGCTGAGGTGTGGACGCTGGTTGTTGTGGAGCCTGCTGTATCGGTTGTGGCACTACAGGTTTTACCTGCGGTGTTAATGGCTGTTGTATTGGTGCCACAGGTTTTGTCTGTACTCCGGTACTTTTATCTGCTGACAGGTTCACAATTTTACTACTTGATTCAATTGTGTTTGTAAATTTTTCTAACACTTTGAGTAATTTTGGTTCCACCTTAATAGTTAATGTAATATCCATTTATATCAATCCTTTCATTTTTTATAAACTTTTATATAAAATAAAATCTATTTCTTCTAATCTCTTCTTCAGGCCTCTTTTATCAAGTCTTTTGGAATTATTAATGTACTCAGTTAGATCTTCAATTTTATCCTTTATATCCTTTATATCCTGCATATTTTCACCATAAGTCTGTACAAGTTTTTCGCTTGTTTCAAGATCCTCCTTTAAGTTTTCCAATTTATCCTCTAATTTTTCATTTTTACCCTGGGTAAACTCAAGTATTGCAAGCCAAACATCTTCTCCCATGGTTGTACAAACCGTATCCTCTAAATCTTTCATTCCAGTAAATGTAAAAGTTTCTTCTTTCAACCTATTTACTTTTGCTGTAAACAATTTTTACCCCCATATTTGACTTATTTTCAATCCTATATTAAGATTGAATTAATGATTATTTTGCTTTTGGGCCCTTCCCCAAGGGTTCTTTTTCTATTCATCAATTTCAACTATCACGCCTTTTCCATCTTCTACAATAAAGTTCAGACCTATAGAATTGTGGATTTTAATAGCATCTTCCAACATTACATCTTTTGCTCCATTTTTAAATTTCATATTTTCACTTCCTTTCAGCTCTCATAATTCGGTATCTTATGGTGCTGTAATTTAGTCCGTACATACGAGATATATCTCTGTACGAATATCCTTTTCTTTTTAAATCAACCATCCTTTTAGTTTCTTTAGCAATATCGCGTGGATCTTTTTTAGTGTAATTAGTTTTTACACCCATGCATTTTAATGCCTGTTCTACAGATATGTCCTTCTGCGTTACTATAAATAAGGCATACCAGTTTTCCTTCAACTCACTTTCCTCCTTCCAATCTCTCTCCTAACAGCATTTATCCTCGCCCTAACTTTCTGCCCTTCATTTTCTTCCTTAATTAAACTTGCAAGTACCATATACAATCTAAATAACTTCTCCTGCTTCAATCCTGTCTTAAATTCCTTACTTTGTATTGGCTGCCTGTACCAAAAATCAATCATTTAATCACTCCCCAATTATTCCAATTCTTCTAATCTTTCTTCTGCCTCACCTTCAACACATTCAGTTAGTGCATCTTGTAGCCATTCAACTTCATGCTCATTTTTGCATTCAGCATACAAGTCTGCTAAAAATATTTGTAAATCTAAAGACTGTAATCGTAATTTTCCATCTTTTCTATCTAACATTTATACCCCTCCAATTCTAAACAATCTTCCAAATCTGCTCCATTTAGAAAAGCTAAACAATTTTTAATGTCCTTGAAATCCTCTGTCCATGCATCATGCGTTGTATTATCAATTCCAGTAAAGAAACCATCACCAATTACAATAAAACTACCATATGGTTCTCTTGTATTAGTTATCTTGTCTACCTGTTTATGTGTTATAAATTCAATCATTTTGTGTCACCTCCTATTTTGTGGCAGTTCATACCTTTTTTTAATCCAGTCAAAAGCTTCTCTATGGACATATATCTTTCTCTCATCTCTAGTGCAGGGAAAGCCTTTAATGCTACATAACTCTCTTACCCGTCTTGGTTTCATTCCTGATAGCTCAGCAAACTCTATTACATCAAATAACTGCTTAGGTTCTAATGATTTATTTAAAAGATCCTTTATCTCTTTAAGTTTTTCTAAAACGATGTCTTCCATCTACTTCACTTCCTTATTTAGCTTCAATCTGAACTATGATTTTATTAAGGTCATCCCTTTTCTTGACTATTTCTTCTATTTCCTTTGTTAACTCTAATTTCTTACTTTTTAAATCTTTAAGTATCATTTTCTTAGTTTCATTACTCAAATTTTGAAAATAATTATTTGTAAATTCTTCTTCCCTCTCTACTTGAACATATCCACCTGTTTGACGTATTTGTGGAAGTACCTCGCTTGTTACCCAATGCTTAAACTTCTTTGCTTCTGGAAGTTTGGATGAAAGTATCAAACTGTAAAGTCCTGATTCATTGATTACTTTTACATTCCTACTTTGATCTACCCCGTCAATTTTACGGGTGAGCTTATCTTCCTCATCAATATGATTTCTTATAGCTTGATCTGTATCTACATACCCAAGTATTTCTGCAACATCCTTTCCTACAAACCAAGGTTCATTATTTCGTATAATTGTTCTCACTTGTCCGAATTCAGGATTTCTAAATATTTGAATTTCCTGTGTAATATTTTTTGAAGTTGTCTTATTGCCATTAAACTAACAGATATTAATGACATGCAACATGACGATCTTTCTGCTATATGGAATGAAGTTAAAAAGAATTAGTGGTCTTTAACTTCAAACAACTTTCCATTTACTTTTTGTACGGTGGCAAATTCATCAATTTTATTACTTGTAAACCTTAAAATTTGTTTTGATCTTGCTACTGTACAGTTGTTTTCTCCTAAGATATTTATTATTTTCTTTACTATTTCTCCATTTGTAATTGACGCTTCCATTTATCTCAACTCCTTTTAAGTAATGATTTCAGTTCTGAAACTATTGATTTATAGTATCTAAATGTTTCAACTTCTTTGTTTGAATATTTAGATTTATCATGAAACAGCTTTCCATATTTTTCGGTCTTCAAATTATATTCATTGGCTAGTCTTCCTACTTTATTACCAGAGATACCGAGCAGTTCTCCTATTTCACCAGCTGAGTATGTTTGTTCTTCTGATACAGGTAACGGTATTAGTGGTTTATTGGCTATTATTGCACTGGCCTGTGAATACAAAATTTGTTTATATCTATCATTGATGATTGGGCTGTCGGCCATTTTGAGAAGTATATTGGCTTGTCTTGCTTTTGCATTTCTCAACCGGGCTTCAATAAGCTGATTTTTATCTTCTGATAAAGCCGATTTATTATTTTCTTTTAATGTTCGTCTCATATTAAAATATCCATCAACTAATTTGTCATATTGTTTCCATGCTATATCATCTTCAAGAATTTTAAGTAATTTTGCGTATCCCCTTTCAGATAAAAGATAAATGTTATTTGCATTTGCTATTGAGCTATTACTAAAACCTAAATTCTTTAAAAAATCTCGGTCGATTAAATCGACTGACTTTAAATCAAGAATATCAATACCGTTCTTAAACCTTTTTCTATTACTATTGATAGCTTCATTTACGTGTTTATATTCTTTGTCATGAATTGCTGCAATATCTTTTACAAGCATTGACTTTTTACTTTTTCCAAAGCCTCCTTCAATGTCATGAAATTTCATTCCTTGAACTTCAGTTAAACCTTTTAAAACTAAATCGTTCAATTAATTCATCTCCTTTTACTTAATCAAATCCTCGATTGAGACATCTAGTGCCCTTGCTATTTTTTGTAAAAACTTTATACTTGGATTATCTTTTCTGGTATGAACAATGTCGTTTATATAGGATTCGGAAACTCCGCTGTCTTTCGCTAGTCTATAAAATGATTTGTTCCTCCTTTTAGAAATTTCCCGTATATTAGTTCCTATTTGCATTAACTCATCTCCTTTACTTGTTTATTTTGAAGTGCTTCGATACATATATAGTATAACTATTTTGAAGTAAAATCAAAGGTTATACTTCGTTTAAAACAACTATTATTTAAAAATAACTCTTATTTACTCTTTTTTACTACATTTTACTTGACATATATAAATATTCCGTAGTATGCTTAATTATAGTGAAGTACTTTTTAGGAGGATTTTAATATGTTTAACAGAAATGCAATAATAAAGGCTTTGGAATCTAAAGGTTGGTCAAAATATAAACTGTGTAAAGAGGCTCATATGGCGCAATCTACTTTGAGCACTATATTAAGTGGAAAGGCTGAGAATCCTAATACTAAAACATTGCAAAAAATCGCAGATGCTCTTAATGTCTCTGTAAATGACTTTTTTGATAATGACGAAAATACTAAGATAAATACTCTGGCTGATAATGTAAATAAAATTAAAGATAAGAATGATAAACTGAAATATGTACAATCTATTCTTGACTTTGCAGAACCAGAGGAGGCAGTAAAATTTATTCTAAGTCAACCAGCTTTAATGGACTTTGGGGGCTACGATTTAAAGAAAATGTCTGACCAAGAAATATTAGATCTTGCAAATGATATGTTATTTGCTATGAAATTATCATTACAAAGAATGAAGGAAAATAAAAAATAATTTATTACTATTGGGGATTAGGGGGGTAATTCTTTAATATGAATTGGATTAATAATATAGTCAAGGGATTAATAGAGACATATCATACTAGAGATATTTATGATCTTATAGAATCTCTCGGTATAAAGATAATAAGGAAAAAAATGTCGAATAATAAAAAGGCACGATTCATAAGAGACATGTTTAATAATGAATATATATTTCTAAGCAATGAACTTAATTGGATAGAAGAACGATATGTCCTTGCCCATGAGTTAGGTCATGCTGTTATACATACTGATATCTCCTGCGGATATTGCTATTACTCAAATATAAGTTCGGGTAAATTAGAATTACAAGCTAACTATTTTGCAGCTCAAATCTTAATTGATGAATCTACTTTTGACAAGACTGATTTAGAAGCTATGACTATTAGTCAACTGAGCAAATATTTCATGGTACCCGAATTTATGATAAAGCTAAAGTTTAAGGAGGTGGTACGAATGTAGGTACTATATATTTTTTTATTTTAATAAGAACATACGTTTGATAGGAGGTAATCATATTATGAAAAAACGTAGACAAAATGGAGAAGGGTCTATATATCAAAGGAAAGATGGAAGATGGGCAGCTTCTTTTACGGTAGGAGTTAATCCACTAACTGGAAAGCCAAAAAGAAAAGTATTATATGCAAAATCAGAAAAAGAAATAATTTCTAAAGTAAGAAAATTTAATAGAGATTTTGAAAGAATTGATTTTACTAAAGAAGAATTAACATTAAAGCAGTGGATTAACACTTGGTTGCTTCAATATAAGAAGAACAGCTTAAAGCCTAGGTCATTTCAAAGATACTACGGTATCTATAAAAATTATATTGAAACATCTGCTATAGGCGACAGTAAACTTAAAGATTTAAAAGCAAATCAAATACAAGAATTTATTAATTGTATAGATACATCACCAAGTAATATAAAGTATATAATTAGATTAATTAAGTCAGCGTTGACAGAAGCTCTCAATCAAGATTATATCGTAAAAAATCCTTGCAATGCAATTGTGCTTCCTCATATTAAGAAAACAAATAAGAAAAAATTTTTAACTGTAGAAGAACAAAATAAAATTACTACATTTTTACTACAGTTTATAGATCAAAATTATAATTTTATGATTTATTTTGATTTGTATACAGGATTGAGGGAAGGTGAACTTTTAGGTCTTGAGTGGCATAAAATAAATTTTAAGGATCGTACTATATTTGTTAATCAAACCTATAGTAAACAGGCTATATATGATAAAGACAATAAGGTTATAGGTTATACAAAGACTCTTGCTGAAACAAAAAATGATGAAGTAAGATATGTTCCTATTCCTGAAAGGTTATTTTCACTTTTAAAAGCAAAACATGCAGAATTTTTAAAAGATAAAATTAAGGATAGTAAAAAATATAAAGATATGGATTTGATATTTTCCAATGAAAGTGGAAACTTTTTAAATGATAAAACTCCTTTAAGGGCAGTTAAGAAGATATATAAGAAATTAAATATATCTAGTGATTTAACATTTCACAGCTTACGACATACCTATGCTACAAGGCTTTACGAACAGAGTGGAGATTTAAATGTAATTCAAGCTTTACTCGGTCATATAGATATAGATACTACTAGAAAAACTTATGTACATGTATCAGAAGCAAAGAAAAAAGAAGTCATCGGTTTGCTGGATAACTTCATGATTAACTAAATATTTGACTACAGTTTTTACTACAGTTAATGCTACATTTGTACTACATTTTAATAAACCTTAATGACACTCAAATTTGCTAAACCCTTGATTTTATGCCATTCTTGAAGCTTAATGAAGCTTAATTTATTATATGGCGGAGAAAGAGGGATTTGAACCCTCGCGCCGGTCACCCGACCTACGCCCTTAGCAGGGGCGCCTCTTCAGCCACTTGAGTATTTCTCCATGTCCTACAAAAATAAATGGCGGAAAGAAAGGGATTCGAACCCTTGGTACGGTCACCCGTACGCCGGTTTTCAAGACCGGTGCCTTAAACCAACTCGACCATCTTTCCACATAAATTCTATTTACTTTTAACTGTCATGTCATAACAGCCACAACAAAAATTATTATAATATACAGATTAAAAACTGTCAAGTAAAAGTTTTATAATTAGATCAATTTTATTTAGAAAGCCCAAGATTATACATAATCGTTGGACTTTCTACAAATTACTTTATTTTATCTTTTTCTAACATATACGGCTTTAAAACTTCAGGTATATTAACTGTTCCATCCTCATTCTGATAATTCTCAAGTATCGCAGCTACAGTCCTTCCTATTGCAACACCTGACCCATTAAGAGTATGAACATACTTTGGTTTGTCTTTAGGAGTTTCTTTATATTTTATATTTGCACGCCTTGCCTGGAAATCCTCAAAATTACTACAGCTTGATATTTCAACGTATCTATTGTAACTTGGCATCCAAACTTCTATATCATATTTAAGTGCTGCAGTAAAGCCCAAATCACCCTTGCATATTCTTACAACCCTATAAGGTATCTTAAGTCCTTGAAGCACATCTTCCGCATCTCTTGTAAGTTTTTCAAGTTCCTCATATGATTGCTCAGGTTTTGCAAATTTAACAAGTTCAACTTTGTTAAACTGATGCTGTCTTACAAGCCCTCTTGTATCTCTTCCTGCAGAACCAGCTTCTGATCTAAAGCATGCACTGTATGCAACATGCTTTATAGGAAGGTCTTCTCCCTTTAATATTTCATTTCTGTATAAGTTGGTTACAGGAACCTCTGCTGTAGGTATTAAAAAAAAGTCATTGTTTGCAACTCTAAATGCGTCTTCCTCAAATTTTGGCAGCTGTCCTGTTCCTGTCATACTTGTTCTGTTTACCATGTACGGAGGAAGTATCTCTTCATATCCATGTTTTTCAGTATGGAAATCAAGGAAATAACTTATTACAGCTCTCTCAAGTCTTGCACCAAGTCCCTTGTAAAATGTAAATCTTGAACCTGAAACCTTTCCTGCCCTCTCAAAATCAAGTATATTCAAGTCCACTCCAATATCCCAGTGAGCCTTTGGCTCAAAATCAAATTTAGTTGGTTCTGACCATTTTCTTATCTCAACATTATCTGCATCAGACTTTCCATCTGGAACCTGTGGATTAGGTATATTAGGTATTCTAAGCATTATATACTGTATTTTATCATCAATTGTTGAAAGCTCTGCATCATGATTTTTTATTTCATCAGATAAATTTTTCATATTAGCTAAAACTTCATCTGCATTTTCACCATTTTTTTTCATTTTTCCTATTTGTGATGATGCTTCATTCCTATTCTTTTTAAGTTCTTCCACTTTAACAAGTATATTTCTTCTTTTTTCATCCAATGACACAACCTCGTCTATGTTTGACAGGTCAAAATCTTCTCCTCTATTTGCTAAAAGTTTCTTAATTTCCTCCGGATTGTTTCTTATTCTTTTTAAATCCAGCATAATTATATAGTCCTCCTTAATTTTATAAAATAAAAAAGGAGTTTCTATCCCCTAAAAGGGACGAAAAGCTCCGCGTTGCCACCCTAATTAACCAAATATTTGGCTCTCTTAAAAATATAACGGTTTTCCCGAGCTGATTTCACAGCCACCTTCAAGTTGGATTCACAATATAAAAATACCAGTTCACACCAATCACTGATTCTCTTTAATTTATTACATTGTTACTAAACTCTTCATAGGTGAATAATTTTTGCTTTCATTATATATGAAATATATTTTTATGTCAATAAAGAACATTTTTATTAGTATGCCCTAATCTGGATTAAATTCTACTTCATAATAATATTTCTTATATATCATTCCAACAAAGCTTTTATTTTTTTTACTTGCATACTCATTTGCAATTTTCCATGCTTCTTTATCATCCTTGTCCTTTATTGAAAATGATTTTACAACTTCAATATACTTTCCGGTTTTATTATCTCGTTTTGTTATATCCAGTTTCATAAAATACACCCCTTATAATGTATATATATGTTTACATTATAATACAACGAATCAGTATATACATCATAAAATGATAACTTTACATATATTTAATGTATTATATATTTCTCTTCCATTTAAGCAAAAGAGCAGAATTTAATATAACTACAACCGAACCTGCATTATGAACAAGTGCTCCAAGTACAGGTTTCAATATACCTGCTGCAGCAAAAATCACTGCAATAAAATTAATAGTCATGGAAAACGCAATATTTATTTTTATAGTACTGGAAACTTTTTTGGATAATCCTATAAGATGCGGTATATACTTTATATCATCACTAACAAGTGCAATATCTGATGCGTCTACTGCTATGTCACTTCCCCCACCTGCCATGGAGATTCCAACATAGGATTTTTTAAGTGCCAGTGCATCATTTACACCGTCTCCTACCATGCATACTTTCTGATTTTTGTTTTGATAACCTTGAATTTTACTTATTTTATCATTTGGAAGACAATTTGAACAAATTTCATCTACTCCAATAGCATCCCCAATATACCTTGCCGCTTCTTCATTATCTCCTGTTAAAAGAATACTTTTCATTCGATTTTTTTGTATGTTTTCAATTACATCATTGGATTCTTTTCGCACAGTATCAGAAAGTGATATAAAACCTGAAAGTTTATCATCTACGGCCACATACATAATTGTGCATCCCATGTTCTTATGCTCTATGGCTGCCTTTTTCATATGATCATTCACAGTTATATTATTCTCCAAAATCATATACATATTTCCTGCAATAATATGATAACCGTCTACTACAGCATCTATACCTCTTCCTGCTACCATCTTAAAATTAATTAAGCTTGAAAGTTCCATATTAGATAATGATCTTGCATAATTTACAACCGCTTTTCCAATAGGATGTTCCGATCGTGTCTCCGCCGATGCAGCAAGCCTTATAAACTTTTCCTCATTAAAATCCGGATTGAAAACTTCAACTGCAGCAACAGATAATGTTCCATAGGTGAGTGTCCCTGTTTTATCAAAACACATAATATTCACTCCCGCCAAACGCTCAAGAGCATCACCTTCTTTTATCAAAATTCCATACCTGGCTGCATTGCCCATTCCGGCCATAATGGCAGTGGGCGTTGCAAGGACAAGAGCGCAAGGACAGAAAACTACAAGTATTGTAACGGATCTTAATATTTCACCTGTTATGATCCAGGTTATAAGAGATGATATAAGAGCCGCTGCAACAATCCATGTAGCAGCTTTATCAGCTATTCCAACAATTCTGGACTTCTTCGTATCTGCGGCTTTTACAAGTCTTATCATTCTTTGAAGCGAACTGTTTTTTCCAATCTTTATTGCCTTCATGTCAAAGGTCCCAAATTGATTTATAGTTCCGCTTAATACCTTGTCTCCTTTTTGCTTGTCCACAGGCAATGATTCTCCAGTCATTACAGACTGGTTTATAGAAGTTCTTCCATGAGTTATTACTCCATCTACAGGTATTGTCTCCCCAGCCAATATCCTTATCATGTCACCAACTTTAACCTCTGAAGATGGCATTATGTATTCATTTCCACTTCTTATGACTCTGGCAGTTTGAGGAGTCATGTTCACAAGTTTCTCAATTCCAGCTCTGGCCCTTTTAACTGTCATTTCCTCCAAAAAACCTCCTATGGCCATTATAAAAGCAACTTCTCCTGCAGCAAATATCTCATTTATTATAACTGATGATATAAGTGCCATTGATACAAGCAAATCCGCTTTTATATCAAATCTTGTAAAAAGCCCCATAAATGCTTCTTTTAAAATAGGTATGCCGCAAAATGCAATAGAAATCCATGCAATATCAAAAGGTAAAAAAGATATCTTTAGAAAACTTACCATAAGTGATACTGCTGACAATACCATGAGTAAAATTGTTCTCTTATACTTGTTCTTTAAAAAATCAAACATTTTCAAACACTCCTTTGAAAGTTTACTATACCTATACCCCTATATGTATAGTAAACTTTCAAATTTTTATTGTCAATAAAAAAACTGCTTATATAATATAAACAGTTTACATGTTTACGACATTCTCGAAAAATGCTCTAATGCCTTTGCAAATTGTGCTATTGTTTTTTCTGCATCCCCATGCTCGATACCATCTCTTACACAGTGGTTCAAATGTCCCTCAAGAACTATTTGACCAACTTTGTGCAGCGCACTCTTGGCTGCATTTATTTGAATCAATACATCTTCACAGGGAATATCCTGATCTACCATTCTATCTATACCATTTAATTGGCCTATTATCTTTTTAATACGCCTGTGTAGATTATCAGAATCCATACACTGTTTCATTATTGAATTGTCCCCTTTTTTAATAATTTTCACAACATTTCTTGAATTATATGTAAATCAAAATTCATATTATATACTATTATATCACAAGTCATCTAAATTTCTGAACCAAAACAACCTGAAGGCTTAACAGTTGAAAATTCTATACTTTAAACTTTCCAAGAGATTCACTAAGGTTATGAGACGTCTCAACAAGATGTTCTATGGATGCTCCTATTTCCTCAATAGATGCAGTTTGTTCTTCCTGGTCATAAGAAACGCTTTGAACATCCGATGCATTCTCTTCCAAAAGCTCAGATATATTATTTATATACTCTCCAACTCTTACCGCATTTTCATTTATTCCATCAGAATTCGACTTAACTTCCTTTATTTTTTCACTTATATTATAAATTGAATTTTTTATGTCTTTAAAAGATTTATCCGTGAGTTTGAGTGATTCCGATTGTTTTATTGTTAAATCTTCTGCATTTTTTGACTCATTAGATGCCTTCTTTATATCTAATTGCACATCTCTTATAAGTATATCTATTTTATGTGCATATTCTCCAGAAAGTTTCGCAAGTTTTTTTACTTCATCAGCAACAACTGTAAAACCTTTTCCGCCTTCTCCTGCTCTTGCCGCTTCTATTGAAGCATTTAAAGCAAGCAGATTTATCTGTTCTGCAACACTGTCTATAAACTCTACAACCTTGCCAATTTCTTTAGATTTTCTTGAAAGATTTAAAATTACATTAAATACATTTTCAGAAGCACTTTGAGTATTTACCATCATTTCTTCCTGATATTTTAGATTTTCAGTTCCATGTCCTACGATACTTATAGTACCCCTTGCAAAATCCATAACATGAGATATATTTTTATTTGTATCCTTTAAATCTTGAATAACACTTACTACAGCTTCATTACTTTGCTTGACAAGTTCCGATTGTTTCAATGCCCTTTCTGCAAGATTAGATACATTATTTGAGATTTCTACAGAAGATTTTCCTAATTCCTCAGAGCCTTTATTTATTATATTTGAGGAAGAGGATACAGTTTTCCCTATATTTTTTGCACTAAAAATCAAATTTCTTATTCTATTAATAAACCTGTTGAAGTCTTCTGTAACTTGTCCAAGTTCATCTTTATTATACACTTCACCCTTTACAGTAAGATCTCCATCTTGGGCATTTTTTATTAATATCTTAAATTGATCTATAAAATTTTTAATTCCTTTATAAGTAGACATGATCAACAAAATTAATATAACAATAAAAACCATTCCAAGAATACATATAATTGCAAGATTTTTGTTGAAATTTTTCTCATAAGTATTGGATTCCTGTATCATATTTTGATTTTCCATATTAGCTTTCTTCTGTATGTCCTCAACAAGTGAATCCATATCATCTGTTGGTTGTCTATCTATTCCTTTTACCATAGTATCTACAATTTTATAGCTATCCTTGTTTTCAGAACTGTATTTTTTAATGGCACTGCTGTACTTATAATATAACTCCTGATGATTTTTTATCAATTGATCTATAAGAGATGTATTTATATTTTCCGCTTTCATGTCTTTTCTTAATTTTGAGAGTTCTAATTGTACATTTTTGTTTTCTTCTTCAAATTGTGAATAGTACTTGTTAAAATTTTTATGGTCATATCCCCTTAAAAGAGTATCTTTCCACTCCTGAACCTGCTTTTTGAAATCCACTTGAGACTGTCTCGCTTCATCTACTAGTTTCATATACTTTGCATTCACCTGAAGCATATTTTTTTGTTTTTCATTAAAACCTTTAAATGTTGTCCATGAAAAAACACTTATTACAATTATAAACACTATTATAAAACCGGTTAATGCATATAGTCTTTTTCCTATTTTCCCATTGTCTTTCATATCAATCCGTCTCCTTAACATAAATTTAACATATTCTAAGACGAAATTATACCATTAATTATGTCAAGTTTTGTTAAGTTCAAGTTAAGTTTTACCATAAAAACAGCGGCTGTAATTTATACAACCGCTAACAGCATGAGGGAAATTATATTTTAATCTAAATAAGTGACTCATATAACCTGGCTATATCTTCAATGGTTGCATCTTTTGGATTACCTGGTCTGCAAGCATCATCATAAGCTGATTTAGCCAAAAAAGGTACATCCTCTTTTTTTACAATATCTTTTAAATCCTTAGGAATTCCTACTTTTTCGGATAATTTTCTAACTGCATCTACAGCGGCCTTTCTATATTCTGCTACACTCATATTATCCGTATTTTTAACTCCCATAGCTTGTGCTATATATTTATATTTATCCCCCGTTGCATCTGAGTTATATTCCATAACTGTGGGAAGTATAATTGCATTGGCAATACCATGAGGTGTATCATATAAAGCTCCCAAAGGATGAGCCATGGAATGAACAATTCCAAGTCCAACGTTAGAAAATCCCATGCCGGCTATATATTGACCCAGTGCCATACCTTCTCTTCCGGATTTAGTATTATCCACTGCATCTTTTAGTGACTTCGAAATAAGCTCTATTGCCTTTAAATGAAACATATCCGATAATTCCCATGCTCCCAAAGTTATATATCCTTCAATTGCATGAGTCAGTGCATCCATACCAGTTGCAGCTGTCAGACCTTTTGGCATAGACGACATCATGTCTGGATCAATTATAGAAATTACAGGTATGTCATGAGGATCAACACATACCATCTTACGGTTTTTTTCTACATCGGTAATAACATAATTAATAGTTGTTTCTGCTGCTGTGCCCGCTGTGGTTGGAACAGCTATAGTAGGAATACTTTTATTTTTAGTGCTGGCAGTTCCTTCCAAGCTTCTAACATCAGAAAACTCTGGATTTGTAATAATTATACCAATTGCTTTTGCAGTATCAATGGATGAACCTCCTCCAATTGCAATAATATAATCCGCACATGATAATTTAAATGCCTCTACACCTTCTTTGACATTTTCTATAGTTGGATTTGGTTTTATATTGGAATATAATTCATACTGAAGCCCGTTATTACCCAATACGTCAAGTACCTTCTTAGTTACATTAAATTTTATTAAATCAGGATCTGAACATACAAATGCCTTTCTAAATCCTCTTGTTTTCACCTCATCAGCAATATTGTTAATAGCACCAATCCCATGATATGATGTTTCATTTAAAATAAATCTATTCACCATACTTATCTCCTCCAATTAACTTTATAATAAAAATTTGGTCTTCACAATTAAAGCAACCCTAACTCCACCATAACTTTATTTACACTTAGCTTGTTTTTTTGATCTAGTGGCATTGCTGGTAAAATCTCAAATTTATCTTCTCCGATAACTCTAAAATAAGCTGCCTGTTTGCAAGCCAAATATATAGGTTTACTAAAATCGTATATTTTCATGGCATCTTTCATTTTCAATGCATACTCTTTACACTTTTTCATATTTCCTTCAGTAAATGACTTATATGTATTAACTGTAAACTCTGGGGCAAAATTCGCCGTTGCATTAATAAATCCATCCGCTCCACTGTCTAAAGCATCATACGCCAAATTTTCATATGCTGCATATACTATAAAATCCGGTTTTACATCTTTAACTGTAATAATAGATTTAATATGCTCCAAATCATTTAGCGATTCCTTGATTCCAACAACATTCTCATTATTGGTTACAATCTGCTTAACAACATCGGCGTTAAAATTATATCCGCTTAAATCAGGTATATTGTATATAATAATTGGTAAATTAGTGTATTTTCCAATCTTATTATAGTAGGCAATTATCATCTTGTCATCATATACATTAAAATATGGGTTTACTACTAAAATAGCATCAACTTCCAATTTTTCAACATATCTTATCATGTCAAGTGTATCTTGTAAGGCACATTCTCCAACTCCTACAATAACCTTTGTTCTATCTTTTACATAAGGAATGATTATATCAAGAAATTCTTTTTTTTGTTTTATTGTCATAGATGAAAATTCACCTGACGTGCCAAGATAAGTAATTCCATCCACTCCACTTTTTATGAGAAAATCTGCCTGCTTCTTATTTGCTTCCTTATCAATATTACCTTCTTTATCAAAAATAGATATTATTGGGGGATAAACCCCTTTTAAATTAACCATCTTGCTCCTTCTTCCTAATCAAATTATTTTATATCACCAAGCTGATATGATAATAAACGTGAAACTTCCAACATTTTTTTGATAACATGTTTTTCTTTGGCCAGCATCCTCTCTTTTGGTCCAGAGGCACTCAATGCAGCAATAACCTGTTTTGAAGAATTAAAAATTGGAACTGCAATACAATAAAGTCCCTCCTCAATTTCTTCATTATCCACTGCATATCCTTGTTTTTTAAACGTATTTAACTGACTTATCAGCCCCTCTTTAGAGGTTACTGTATTATCCGTAAACTTATTAAATTCAATGCTCTCTAAAATTTCTGCTTTTTTGTCATTTTCCATAAATGTAAGGAAAACTTTTCCAAGTCCTGTACAATAAATAGGTTTACTACTGCCAATATCAGCATTTGTAGTCACTGTTTTACCACTAGTTTCTTTCGCAATATAAATAATCTCTTCTTTAGACAAAATTGCCATAAAAATTGTTTCTTCTAATTCTTCCATAGTATTTTTCAATAAAGGCTGTGCTATTTTGTTAATGTCCATATTTGAAGATACACTAGCTCCCAATTGAATTAATCTTGGTCCAAGTGTATAACGTTTCATTTCATCAATATACAGATAATCATTATCCAAAAGTGTCTTTACTAATGCGTATGTACTACTAGGTGCATACCCTAATCCATTACTAATTTCATTAATTGTTTGACCATTTGAATATTTAGCTAAGTACTCAAAAATTCTTAAAACTCTTTCAGCAGATTTTACAGACATAATTATCATCCCTTCACATTATTCATATATGTATATATAGTTCATACATATATATTGTAATTTACAATTTTAATTCAATATTGTCAATTAATCAACATTATTAAATTTTTTTCGGATAATGTGAAAGGACTATATTTAAAAATAAATCATTTTGTTTCTAAACAATTTATATCTTATATTCTTTGACCCTTTTTTATTTCAATCAATCCATGTTCTCTATTGAGAGTTACACCAAATCCTGGTTTGTCTCTTACTATAAGCTTACCATTTGTAGGTACTTGCTCATCCAACAACAGAGGATAAAATTGTGGAATAACAGCATCTGCATCCGGACTCATAATTAAGTATTCAGTAAATGGTGAATTGGTCTGGGATGTTACAAAATGATGTGAATAAGGCCCTGAACCATGAGGAACCACCATCTTTCCATAAGCTTTTGCCATGTCACCAATCTTCTTCAATTCCGTCATTCCTCCGCACCAAGTAACATCCGGCTGAATTATATCAATATCACACATCTCCATTAACATTCTAAATCCATATCTTGTAGCCTCATGTTCTCCTCCACTTACCATCATGTTGTTAGGTGCAGCTGCTTTTAAATCTCTATAAGCCCAATAATCATCAGGATTGAAGCACTCCTCTATCCATTTGAGATCGTATTCTGATGACCTTTGCATAAGTTTCTTAGCATATGGAAGATCTAATGCCATCCAGCAATCCCACATCAACCAAAAGTTATCACCGCATTCTTGTCTATACTTAGCTAATCGTTTTATGTTTTTCTCCAAGCCTTCTTCTCCATCTGCCTGCCCATATATTAATGGTAGCTTTCCACCTATAAATCCTTTCTTTTTAGCAAGATCAGGTCTAGGACCAGTTGCATAAAAATTTAATTCATCCCTAACTTTTCCTCCAAGCATAGCATATACCGGTTCTTGTCTTAACTGTCCAAGTAAATCCCAAAGAGCCAAGTCAACTGCTGAAATAGCATTCATGACAACTCCCTTACGTCCATAATACATAGTGGATTTATACATTTGATCCCAAATTTTTTCTATGTTTTCAACAGGCTGACCTACTACAAACCTGTCTAAGTGATTCATAACTATCCAAGCTGCTGGATATCCTCCCGTTGAAACCGCAAATCCTACAACACCATTATCAGCCTCTACTTCTACTACTAATGATTTTAGTGCATTAATTCCAAAACTTGTTCTTGTCATTTTATATTCAGGATAAACACTCATCGGCGTGGCTATTTGATTAACTATCCAATGTTCTTGTTTTTGATCGTGATAATCTGCACCGCCCCCTTCTACAACATATGCCCTTATTTCCTTTATTTTTCTTCCCATTGTCCCAAATTCCATATAAAAACACTCCTTTTTTTAATTATATTTTAAGCTTTTGAACCTGCTTCATTATTTTTTTCTATCGGTACTATTATTGTTAGTCCAAAAGCTATAATCAACAGTATTATTAATACATATAAACCTGCGGATGTACTAATTGCAGTTATAAGAAATCCCACTGCATAAGGTCCAATAAATGAGCCAAGTCCACCAATTATATTAATAACTCCTCGTGATTGAGCCGCCATGTCAGATTCAAATATTTGAGCCGGTATTGTCCAAAATACACTATTAGCTGAGTATATAAAGAATCCACAGCCTGCTATGAATATAAAGGAAATCAGCGGATTATTTGCTTTAAACTGTATCGATATAAACAGAAATATTGCAAATCCAATCATCGGCAATGCCGTATATTTTTTTCTATTCATAGTTTTATCTGATTTTTTTGAAAAATAAAGCAATCCAAATATTGCGATTATATTAGGTATGGTAGATAACAATCCTATTCCTGTCATTCCGCTTTTACTTACACCCTGTATAATCTTTGGTAACCATAGTGAATATCCGTATATGCCAGCTTGATAGCATCCATAAATTATACACAAAACCCATAACAACTTACTGCTTACAACCTTTGAAAGTGGTATTTTTCTCACAGTCTTTGTCCCACTTAACTCTAACTGTTCTTTTTCAAGACACTCCTCTATATATTCTCTTTCTTCTTTACTTATCCATCTAGCATCTTTAGGGTGATCCGCAACAAGTGGAAACCATATAAATAAAAGAACTATAGCAATTGCCCCTTCAATTATAAATACATACCTCCAACTGAATGCTGACACTATAAACCCTGATAAAGGACCTGTTATAATTGAAGCTATCGGTGCATTCATCATAAAAACTGCATTGGCTCTTCCTCTTTCATGTACCGGAAACCAATGACTTATGATAGTCAATATGGCAGGCCAAACTCCACCTTCTGCTATACCAAGTAAAAATCTAATAATAAGTATTTGATATGTATTTTGACAAATTCCAGATAAAGCAGCAAGGGCACCCCATGCAACTATAGTACATGCTATAAACTTTTTTGCACTTGCCCTTTCAGCTATCCTGCCTCCCGGTATCTGCAAAAACATATATCCAAAGAAAAAAATTCCAGATGCCAAACCAGCAATTGTGGCAGTCATGCCCAAATCTTTATCCATACCACCTGCAATAGCAAAGCTAATATTTGTACGATCCATAAATGCAACTATATATACCAGTACCAATGGTGGAAGTATATGCAACCATCGTCCGTTAGGAACTACTTTTTCAACATGGTCTCTCATTCAATAAACCCCTTTCAATATTAATTCATAAATAGATTGATTTATACCCTAATCGTTTTCTCAAACTTCAATACAAATGTCCCATCTTAAATTCACATACAACTTTTTAATCCTGCGGCCGCAATTCATATATATGAATTTAATTTATATATATGTCATACTCTAAAAATATCATCTTTTTTTACTATTGTCAACTATATTTTAAAAACGTATACATATTTAAAAGCTAAAAATGGCTCTGTTTAAACAGAGCCATAAAAAAATATTTGATATTATTGTGCGCTTATAGTATCAACAATAGACATTTTTCGTATTCGTTTTGCTGGACTATAAACCGCAATAATCGATGATATACTTACAATTGACACTATCACTGCCATCATTCCAATAGGAACCTGCCAAACATCCCCCCAATGAGCTGTCACCATTTTTTCAAACAATATTTTATTCAGCGGAAAACCTATTAAACATCCTACCACACTTCCTGCAATAGAGTAGGTTAATGCCTCGGCTGTAATCATATTTACAAGTTGCCGGCTACTCATGCCAATAGCTCTCATAGCACCGTATTGTCCTGTACGTGCCGTAACACTCATGGAAATACTGTTTACAATATTAAAAATTGTTATAAGCACAATAACAACCAAAAATCCATATATAAACAGAGCCATGGAATAAAACGCTCCTCTTCCCTCTCTATTGCTGGCACGCCTATCGGAAAATTGCACATTTGACGATCCTACAAGAGATCGGATAGAATCCACATCGCTATCTGTTGCCTTATTCGTTAATTTAACATCAATTACCGTATAATGCGTTTCACCTGTCAATTTTCTAAATGTATCTTCCGAACAAATAACTGTTGTTACTCCTTTTACATCATTAAAAGGACTAGAGGAAAGCAACCCAGCCACTGAAATTTCTTTTTGTTGATCTCCAAAGTTTAGTTGAATTTCACTTCCAACTTTTAGAGCAGTGTCAGAATTATAAACCACAAGTACCTTGTTATTTTTCCCTTTCACATCATCAACAGATCCCTTTAATAAACTGGATTTTGCCCACAAGAATTGATTTTCTTCATAGGAAATAAGATTGATTTTCTTGTTTTGTCCATTTGACTTAATTGGAATATTACAGACAGCCATTCGCCCATAAACTTTTGAGACCTTCGAATTGTCCTTAAGTTGTTTTACAATTCTGTGAGACAATGAATTAGTCTGATTTTTGCTTCCGAAAGAAATATCCGGTGTCCATGGCTTTAGCGGCCTCACCGCATGGTTCATAAAATCAATGGTAGCTGAAAAACAAAGAAACAAAACTATACTCATAGAAAAAGAGCCCAACATCAATAAAAAGTTCTTTTTACTGGACACAGCATGATGGATGCCAAGCGCAGTATCAATTTTAAAAATGCTAGTATTGGCCGCCCTGCGTGTTGACTCAACTGAATTTATATTTCCCGAAACCGCAGCTAGAGGTGACACTCCTGCTGCTCTTTTAGCAGGAGACCTGACTGCCAAAAGAACCGTAAAAATTCCTACAGCCATACCACATAAAATGCCAATCCAGCTGATAGCAAAAGTAGGCATCTCAGCAAAATAACCCGGAGATAAAATCTTCAAAACGGCACACAATATCCATATTACAACACTTCCTATTCCTATTCCCAGAGGAACTGCCGTCTTGCACCATTGTAATCCTTCTTTTCGTACAAAACGCATAATCTGTTTTTTAGTTGCTCCAAGACATCGCATCATACCAAAGAATTCCGTCCTCTGCATAACATTGCTGTTCAAACTGCTTGCAAGCATAAGAACCCCTGCAATCATTACTATAACAAATAAAACAGCAGCGATTCCGTAAAGTCCAAGTACATAGTTCAAATCGCTTTGCCCTATAACTGCCATCAAATTTCCATTCTTCAAAACTTGCTTATTGGTAAGTTTATACTTTTTCGTAATATCTGCGATAACTTTTCCCATATTGCAATACCTGGAAAGTCTGATAATGTAATTACTTGTATATTCGCTTTTGGGAATTGAAGATTTAAAACCCTCTTTTGTTAAAAACAGGGCATACGAATCTTCCTTCAACAACTTTGACGTTCCCTCTACAAAACCAACAACAGAAAGTTTTACCGGCTGAAAATCAGTATTTTTCAGTATAATTGTATCTCCCTTGTGGATGCCCAAACCAAGTCTTGCATTTTGAGTTAAGGCAACTTCATTCTTTTTAGTTGGATAATTTCCCTCGATAACTTTCATGGGAAGAATATCATTTCTTACTTCTTCATCCATCCCTGCTACAGAAACTGATTTTTGTGAAACAGTATATTTAGCATTATTTTCTAAATAAGCATACCATCCAGAAGCCTTAATCTCAGGTCGAGTGGCAATCATTGACGCTGTTTCATCATTGATTCCAGAAAACATCACATGCCAGTTTCCATTGTTTTTAACCTCCTGCAATTCCTGGCTTCTCATCTCCATATCAGCCATCCCAAAAATTGTAGTTACCAAAAACACTGCAAGTACAATACAAATTCGTGTCATTTTGCTCTGCTTTTTATGAATTTTATCCGAAATGGGCACAAGATCAAGATAACTTTTCATTCTCTTTTCCTCCCAGATCTGTAAGAATTCCATCCGACACCCGAAGCACACGATCCACCGAAGCCGTCAAATTATTATTATGGGTAATCATCAAAATAGTCTGTTTTGAATGGTGTGAAGCTTTAACCAGTAAATCCATAACATCCTGACTATTTTTGCTGTCAAGATTTCCAGTAGGCTCATCAGCAAGTATCAGCTTCGGCCTTGTAATAAGCGCCCTGCCAATTGCAACTCTCTGCTGCTGCCCTCCAGATAACTGGCTTGGCAAGTGATTTCTACGGTTTTTCAGACCTAATACTTCTAAAATTTCATCAACTTCCGACTTCTCCACTCTTCCGTAATCAAGAAGAATGGGAAATATTATGTTTTGCTCAACCGTCAATTCGGAAACCAACTGAAAGGATTGAAATACAAAACCAATATTTCGCCTTCTGAAAATTGTACGCTGCTCCTCTTTCATAGAAAACAAATCTTTTCCATCAATATATATATTCCCAGAAGTTGGGGTATCCAAAGCTCCTATACAGTTCAGCAATGTGCTTTTACCTGAACCAGATTCACCAACTACCGCTGCAAATTCTCCCTGTTTTAATGTAAAAGAAACATCTTGCAGTGCATTAATTTTGCTTTCACCTCTACCGT
Source organism: Clostridium pabulibutyricum (assembly GCF_058242705.1). Taxonomy (NCBI): domain Bacteria; kingdom Bacillati; phylum Bacillota; class Clostridia; order Eubacteriales; family Clostridiaceae; genus Clostridium; species Clostridium pabulibutyricum. Next base: position 37,162 of record NZ_JBZAYZ010000013.1, on the reverse strand, counting down.
AAATTTTAGATAAATGCTGTACTTTTAGAATTTCCATAATCAAAGTACCTCCTTTTCTAAAAGAATATCAAACTCACCTTACAATCTGGTGAATAACAGCTTACATTTCTGTAAGGAAGGAGATAATAAAAACAGCACCTTCATGCAAAGTACTCTGAACAGATATAATACCTCCCTGTCCCTCGATAATTGACTTTGCAAGTGACAAACCAAGCCCAATGCCTTGCGTATCCAAAGACTTTTTACTTCGATAAAACCTCTTGAAAATATGGTGCAGATCCTCCGGTAGAATTCCCGTACCATTATCGGATATAAAAATTCGAATCATTGCAGGAGTTCGATTCCACGAAATATGTACTTCCCCACCTGAGCCTGTATGGTCCAGGGCATTCTTTACAATGTTTCCAATAGCTTCATTCGTCCACTGCCTGTCACAAGTAATTGTTTCTTTATAGGACCCGTCTATTATAATTTTCTTTCTCTCATTTTTCGCCCGTGTTGTCAGCTCGCAAACAGCCTCAGAAATCAATTCCGATACACTGCAGCTGCGCTTTTCAAATACAATACTCTCAGCATCCAGTCGAGTAATTTTTAACATGGATTGAATAAGCTCTTTCATACGTTTCAGTGACAGCTCGGTTTTTTTAGAATACTTTTTTACCGTTTCAATATTACCAGGCTCATCGAAAATAATTTCATTGTACATAGACAAAGCCGCAAGTGGGGTTTTTAGCTGATGTGATATATCGGAAATTGTCTTTTTTAAAAACTCCTTCATATTATGTTCTGCTTCATTTTTTGATTGTAATGTTGTGGAAAGTTGGTCAATGGAAGTGAAAAGACGGTATATAGTTCCTTCTTTCATCTGAGGCATATGACATGAAAAATCTCCTTCTGTAAATCTGTCAATTACTTTTAATGCCTGTTTATAAAGCTCTTCTCTCTTCCATAAAAAATTAAAGATTTCAGCAAAAAGTAGTACTAATAAAAACACCGCCATAAAAAACATGGCGCGTACTGTTACTTGCTCAAACTTACCAACATACGGAAGAAATCTTATGGATGTGTATTTTGTTACGCCAATAGTAGAAATAAGTTCAGTTCCCGCTCTACTTTTTGTTGTACTTGTAACAGCCTTGGCAATAACATCTTTTGGAATACCCTGCTCTAAAAGAGAAGTTGCAATGGAACTGTCGTGCAATAGAAATGCCTCCTGCACAGTCTTTGTCTGTATTACATTTACTACAGCACTTGAAGCGAAAAACAAAATTACAAAGAAAATCAAAAAAATGCAAAGATGCCTTACCTGTTTATCAGCATAAAAATTCATATACATACCTCTTTCCATTCATATCCAAATCCTCGAACCGTTATTAAATGTTCAGGTTGTGATGGATCAACTTCAATTTTTTCTCGAAGTCTCCGCACATAAACTGAAAGAGTATTATCATCTACAAAATCACAATTACTATCCCATAATTGATTTAAAATACTGCTGCGTGTTATTACTCGATTAGCGTTTCTCACTAGCAAACATATAAGACGATACTCTGCACTGGTTAAATCAAGTAACTTCCCTCGTAGCAAAACCTGACTTCCCAGAAAATCAATTGAAATATCCCCACATTTTATGACAGTGCTATTACTTTTATTTGATGCTTTTGTTCGACGCAGTAAAGCACGAATTCTTGAGCATAATTCTCCAAGTTTAAAGGGCTTTGTCACATAATCGTCGCCACCGCTGTCCAATCCTCTGATAACATTAACTTCTTCATCAGAAGCCGTCAAAAATATGATTGGTATCTCACTGCCTTGTTTCCTTACTCTTTCGCAGAATTCAAAACCCGTTCCATCCGGCAAAGTCACATCAAGAATCAATAAATCATACATCTGAATCTCAGGCAGACATCCTGCGGCTTCATCTACAGTACGAACAATATCGATTTCAAAGCCATTGCGCTTTAAAGAATATTTCAATCCATCCAGCAAACTAATATCATCTTCTAAAATTAAAATTTTATTGTCCACAGTAGTATCTCTCCCTCTTACTATATTGATTACAGTATATTGACAAAAGAAAATAAAATCAATACTGTACCTAATATTGAAGATAAGATTTTCATATGATAAAATAAAAATATCATATTACTGACGGAAGTGGAATCAACCACATGAAGTATGAAAATTTATATGCCGACCGTCTGGGCAAGTGTCCAGACGATTGGCACTTTTTTATTGGAGGTTACTTTATATGGATGAATTACAATTACGTTATGGTTTAAATCCAAATCAAATTCCTGCCAGGATTTATGTTGATGATGGTAAATTGCCATTTTCAGTTTTGAATGGTAATCCCAGTTATATCAATATGTTAGATGGTCTGAATGGATGGCAATTAGTAAGAGAACTTAAGGAAGCTACTATGCTTGCTTCAGCAGCTTCCTTTAAGCATGTTAGTCCAGCTGGTGTTGGAACAGCAGTCCCTTTATCTGAATCACTCAACAAAGCTTATCATTTAAATAATGAAATTTTATCACCTCTTGCAACTGCTTATGCAAGAGCACGTGGAGCTGATCGCATGTCATCCTATGGAGATTTTATTGCATTATCCGATATATGTGATACACAAACTGCTATGCTTATAAGTAGAGAAGTATCTGATGGTATCATTGCACCATCTTACTCAGATAAAGCTTTAGAAATACTGAAAAAAAAGAAAAAAGGAACTTATGTTATTTTGCAAATAGATGAAGATTACACACCTAAAAATGTAGAAAAAAGACAAATATTTGGCATGAATTTTGAACAAGCAAGAAATACTGTAAAAATAACAGGAAAGTTGTTAGACAATATTCCTACTCTCAAAAAGAAAATACCCCAAGAATCCATTAATGATTTAATAATTGCACTAGTAACACTGAAATATACTCAATCCAATTCCGTATGTTATGTTCTTAATGGACAGACTATTGGCATAGGTGCCGGACAACAATCACGTGTTCATTGTACACGTTTAGCAGGTAATAAAGCTGATATTTGGCAGCTTAGACAGCATCCTAAAATTCTTTCACTCCCTTTTCGTAAAGAAACCAAACTAGTAAATCGTGACAATGCAATTGACATCTTACTAAATCATAAGCCTGAATTTATGATAGAAAATCAAAATTTAGAAAATCTTTTCACAAGAAGGCCACAAATACTCACATCTGAAGATAAAAAAGACTGGTTAAATAAAGTTAATGGAGTATCATTAGGATCAGATGCATTTTTCCCTTTTAGTGACAATATTGAAAGAGCTGTGAAAAGCGGTGTTTCTTATATTGCCCAAACTGGAGGCTCAATTAGGGATACAAATGTTATTGATACTTGTAATAGGTATAATATAGTAATGGCCCTGACCGGAATTAGATTATTCCATCATTAATTATATTTTTAAATGCAAAAATAGCGGCTGTAATTTATTTCTACAACCGCTTATACCTTGGTGCTCCCAAGAGGAGTCGAACCTCCGACCTCTTGATTACGAATCAATTGCTCTACCAACTGAGCCATGGGAGCACATTTTTAACATTATAAGTGTAACATTTACCAATTATGCATGTCAACCTGAAATTTATTCCAGACTAACTGAAACATATACCTTTTACTTACCCATCTTATTGAATCCAGTATACATAATACTCAAAATCCAAATAAAATTTTTGATTAAGTTCCTATAATTTCTAAATTTGATTAAATAACATTACATATTAAAATATAATTTGTTTATACTAAATTATATAACACATACTCTTGCTATTTCTTTATTTATTTCTAAATCATCATCTTATAGACTTTGACTTTCTTTGACTATAATTGTATTATAATAACTGTAATAAGAATAAAAAATATATCAGGAGGTTACTAAATATGTTTGATATGGTTCCATTTAGAAAAAATAATTCGTTAAGCAGAGGTTCGGATTTCGAAAATTTTGTTGATTCTTTCTTCAATAACAGTTTTTTCTCACCAATGAATATACATGGATTCGGCAATGGCTTTAAAGCCGATCTTAAAGAAACTGATGATGCATATTTTATAGAAGCTGATCTTCCTGGAATAAAAAAGGATGCAATTGCTGCTGAATATGACAACAATTATTTGACCATATCAGCTAAAAGAGCTGATACAAAACAAGAAGACAACGGAAAATTTGTGAGACGTGAAAGAAACTATGGTGAATTCAGACGAAGTTTTTATATTGATAATGTTGACAAAAACAATATATCCGCTTCATTTGAAAATGGTGTACTAAAAATCTCCCTTCCAAAATCTGAAAAAGGAACTCACAAAACCAATAAAATCGATATAAATTAAAATATATGCTGTACTGAAAAAATTTCTTTCAGTACAGCATATATTTTAATATTAAATCATATATCCTCTTGATGCACTACATCCAAATTACCAAATTTACTAAACTGACCAAGCCAGGCTAATTTTATAGTCCCAGTAGGACCATTTCTTTGTTTTGCAATTATACATTCAGCTACATTCTTGTCTTCCGTTTCTTTATCATAATACTCATCTCTATATAAAAACATTACAATATCAGCATCCTGCTCTATAGATCCTGATTCCCTTAAATCCGAAAGCATTGGCCTGTGATCCGTTCTCGCTTCAGGTGCACGTGAAAGCTGTGACAGTGCAATTATAGGACACTGCATTTCCTTTGCGAGCGCTTTAATTGATCTCGAAATTTCCGATACTTCCTGCTGCCTGCTTTCAGAGCCCCTGCTTCCGCTCATAAGCTGAAGGTAATCCACAACAATTAAATCTATGCCATGCTCTATTTTAAGCCTCCTGCACTTGGACCTCATTTCCATAATTGATATAGCCGCTGTATCATCTATAAAAATATCAGCTTCAGCAAGTGGTCCCGATGCTCTCGCGATATTTTCCCAATCCTTGTCACTTAGATTCCCAGTTCTCAAGTTCAACATATCAACATGTGCTTCAGAGCAAAGAAGTTTATATGCCAATTGTTCCTTTGACATTTCGAGAGAAAACATTGCAACCTTTTTTCCTTCTCTAAGTGCAGCATATTCAGCTATATTAAGAGCAAAGGTGGTTTTTCCCATAGACGGTCTGGCCGCTACAAGAACCATATCTCCTTTTTGAAACCCTGAAGTTTTGGCATCAAGTTCCCTGAATCCTGATGGAACTCCTGTAGCCTGACCTTTATTGTTAAAAAGTCGTTCTATTTCCAAAAAGCCTCTTTCAAGTACAACATTCATAGGTTCAAAATCCGATGTATCTCTGTCACTTGATAAATCAAACACAGATTTTTCCGCAGCATCAATTACTTTTACTACATCATCCTGACTTTTGTAACTTTCTTCTATAATTCCAGTACATGACCTAATCAGCTTTCTTAATGTAGACTTATCCTTTACAATTTTTATGTAAGACTGCAAATTGACAGTAGAGATAACCGATCCTCCAAGTTCACTTATATACGTTATTCCACCCGATGTTTCAAGTTTATCTCTCGACTTCAAGTCTTCAGTGAGAGTTATTATATCCACAGCTACATCCTTCTGATATAAACGCAGTATAGATTCAAATATAATCTTATGAGAATCTTTATAAAAGTCATCAGGCTTTAAAATTTCCATTGCCTGAGCTATGGAGTTTTTATCTACAAGCATAGAGCCAATTACACTCTGCTCGGCTTCTATATTGTGAGGCATGCTTTTTAAAGGTCCATCCATAAAATTATCTCTCCTAATATTTCATCAATTTACACTTGTTTAAACACTATATCCATAAGTTCTTCAATATCGGATACGGCTTTTACTTCTAAATCACCAATACCTTCAGGAACTTCCTTCAAATTGTCCTTCGGCATAACTATAAGCTTTATTCCTTTTCTTCTAGCTCCATAAACCTTCTCAAATATACCTCCTACAGGTTTTACTTTTCCCCTAAGAGATATTTCTCCAGTAATTGCTATATCCTGTCTTATAGGCCTATTTAAAATCGCACTAATTATGCATATGGTTATTGCTGCTCCAGCAGAAGGCCCGTCTATTCTTCCTCCCCCTATTGCATTTACATGTATATCATAATCTCCCATGTTCTTATCAGTCACTTTTCTTATTACAGATGCAGCATTAAATACTGAATCCTTGGCCATACTTCCTGCTGTATCATTAAATCTCAGTGTTCCTTTTCCACTTTCCCTGGAAGGAAATGCTACAGCTTCAATTTCTATTGTAGAGCCAATATATCCGCTCACTCCCAATCCATATACATGACCAACTTCATATTCTTTTCCCTGCTTATTCGCATTCTCAAAAGGTATGAGTCTGCTTATTGCCATTACTTTGTTTAAATCATCAAGTGAGATTTTTATATTATTGAAATTATCAAATATACCATTAAGACTCTTCTCATATAAAACATACCCATACACATCAGAAAGTATGTTTATAGCTTTTCTTCCCTCTATAGTATATCTGCTTATAAGTTCAGGAACACCATCTTCTAATTCTATATTCAATTTGTCAGCCGCATTTTTTACAATATTCTGTATGTCATAAACCGTAAGTGGTTCAAAATAAACTTCAGCACATCGCGATCTCAATGCCGGATTTATTTCAGAAGGCTCTCTTGTAGTTGCCCCTATAAGTATAAAATCTGCCGGTGCACCTTTTTCAAAGAGATACTTAACATATTTTGGTGTTCCTTCATCATCAGGATCATAATAAGATGAAGAAAATTCAACCCTTTTGTCTTCAAGAACCTTCAAAAGCTTATTTTGAAGCATATCATCAAGTTCTCCAATTTCATCAATAAATAGAATTCCTCCATGCGCTTCAGTTACAAGTCCGAGCTTTGGTTCAGGTGTACCAGTTTCTGCAAGATCTCTTTTCGTACCCTGGTATATAGGGTCATGAACTGATCCTAGAAGTGGGTTTGTGATTTCCCTGGGGTCCCATCTAAGCGTTGTACCGTCAACCTCTACAAACTTTGCATCTTTATTAAATGGAGTATATTTAATTTTTTTTGCTTCTTCCAGTGCAATTCTTGCAGCAGTAGTTTTACCTACTCCTGGAGGTCCATATAGTATTATATGCTGTGGATATGGAGAAGCTATTTTTGAAAGAATCGACTTTATCGCCCTATCCTGACCTACTATTTCATCAAAAGATTCTGGTCTTAAAAGTTCCTGTATATTTTTATTCAGTCTTTTAGAATCAAGTACCTGTAGCTCTGCATACTTTTTTAAAGTCTTGGCATTTTCAGGACCTTTCTGTTTTTTTATTATACCAAGTCTAACTTCATCCATATACTTGTTCTGTCTGTCAGCCAAATTTTTTTCAACCTGCTGTTCAATTTTATTTTTAACATATCTTCTCGTTAGAACATCTGCAAGCCATCTATCAGTATCTTCAAGAGCTTCGTCAATATTAGAATCATCGGGTATTTTTGAAATACCTCCTCCATTGCTGGCAATTCTATTTACAGCATATAATTTTTCATATATATTGCTACTGTTTATATACTTTTGGAGTTTATATGTTGAAATTCTCGACTTCTGGGTTCTATCATCGATTGCCTGAAGCATTATATCATAAAGCATATCAACCTGACTCTCCAGCGGTATTTTGTTTTCTTCTATATCTTTGTTTAACCCCTCAATAGACTGCAATTTCACAAGTTTTCCTCCTTATTTTTCTTCAATGACTACTTTAACTTTAGAAGATATTCCAGGATACAATTTTATTTCAATATCGTAATTTCCTATCTTCTTTATGGTATCCATAACTATTTTCTTTTTATCAACTTTTACATTAAATTTGTGACCTATTGCATCGGCTATATCTTTTCCTGTTATAGCACCAAATAGTCTTCCGTTTTCTCCACATTTAACCTGCAACTTTATTTCTTTTCCTTTAAGATCAGCAGCCAATTTTTGAGCGGCTTCTGTTTCTTCAAGTTTCTGTTTTCTTTCAGCTTCCTTTTTATTGTTCAATATATGAAGATTAGCGTCATTTGCCTCTTTTGCATATCCTTTAGGGAATAAAAAATTTCTTACGTATCCATCAGAAGCATTTACAACTTCACCCTTTTTTCCAAGCGCCTTTATGTCTTTATTCAATATAACTTTCATTATTTTGCTACCTCCTCTATATAATTATCAATTGCCGTTCTTAACTTCTCCAGTACATCATTTATGTCGGAACATTTGATTCTAGCACCTGCTATTGTCATATGCCCTCCGCCTCCCAATGATTCAAGTATTACCTGAACATTGACGTCTCCAAGAGATCTTCCGCTTATAAAAGCTTCATTTTTCACCTTGACAATTACAAAAGATGCACTAATCATTGTAATATTCAATAATTCATCCGCCGCCTGTGCAGCCAATACAGTGTCTTCAATATTATCAGGACATACTGCAATAGCAATATTATTATAAATCTGAGCAGAGCGTATAATTTCTGCCCTGTCCAAATACATTTTTAGATCATATGAGAAAAATTTCTTTATGTCGATCATATCTGCGCCTGCTTTTCTCAAAAACGATGCAGCTTCAAAAGTTCTGACACCTGTTTTAAAGTAAAAATTCTTTGTATCGACACAAATACCTGCAAGTAATGCCTCCGCCTCTATAACCTTGAGCTTTGGATTACCCTCTACATATGGAAACATCTCAGTAACCATCTCAGACGTAGAAGATGCATATGGTTCTATATAACTCAAAAGATTTTGATCAATAAAATCCAATGCCTTTCTATGATGATCTATAATAACTATTCTATCAAACTTTTCAACCAATTTCATGTCTTGAACATAACTTTTACTATGAACATCAACAATTATCAAAAGGCTATTCTCTCTTATATCCTCCACACAATTACGTCCATGGACAAAAGTATCTTTATAATCTGAATCCTGTTTTATTTTATTGAATATAGGTTTTATACTGGAATTTACATCATCCAAAACAATATGACATTCTTTTTTTAAACTTCTTACTATATTGCATATACCAATTCCTGAACCAAGACAATCAATATCAGGTTTTTTATGTCCAATAATAAAAACATTTTCACTTTCCTTTATTATTCCAACAAGAGCATGTGTGATGACTCTTGCCTTAACTTTTGTCCTCTTTTCAACTTCCTTTGTCTTTCCACCATAGAATAAAAACTTTTCGCCACTCTTTACAACCGCCTGATCTCCACCTCTGCTTAATGCAAGTTCCTTGGCTGACACTGAATAATCTTCATTCTCAAGAGGACTTTTTCCATCACGCCCTATTCCTATACTAAGCGTCATCGGAATACTATTTCCAAGTTTTATATTCCTTACTACATCCAATATATCAAATTTCTTTTTCATCTCGTCATTTATATATTTATTTTCAACTGTAAGTATATACTTATTAGACTCATACTTTCTCATCATTGCTTTCAACTGGTGTGCATATATATTTATAGTTCTTTCGACTTCTGCAATTATAAGTGGTTTTTCATTTTCATCAACAGTTTTAAGTACATCATCCAAATTATCTATTTCAATCAACATTGCAGCGGGCTTTTTTTGATCTATGGATTTTAATGTATATACAAGTTCTGTTACATCATAAAAATATAATAATATAATTTTATCATCACAATTCTCGGATGAATTTACACTGTTACTGTATATATCATAATATCTGTTGTCGAGTTCAACCTGTTTCAGCACCAAATTATTGTCTAACTGTTTCAATTTGAACTCTTTTATAAAGTTCCCTATATTGGTTTCAAGCATATTTCTTCCATCGACAGCCTTTGAAAACTTATCATTATACCACAAAACCTGTCCGTCACTTTTTATTACAACAAGTGGAAATGGCATTTGTACAATGGTGCTTTGAGTGGCCTTATCCAATTTCGAAGAAAAATCCTCAATAAATTTCTTCCATTTGTTCCTTCTTCTTTTTATATTCTTTACATTATATACTATAAGAACAACATACATGCTTGAAGCTATTACAGCAATTATTACGTGTTTATACAATAATATAACCATTATAAGTACTGCAATTATTATCATATAAATTTTATTATTCTTAATAAAATAGCTGTCATCACTCTCCATAATAAAAAAGCAAGCCTCCCAATTATTATTTTTTGCAAACTTCGTGGGAATCCAATTTTCTAAAGTCGGCTATAACATCTATGAATCCCAAAATCATATAAACAGAATATAACCCAATAAAAGCAGTCAATATCAAAATAAACACAATAAGTTTACTGGACATATTACTCTTGCGTTTTAAATAAAACAGTGCAAGTGATATTCCATCTATCATGAACATAAAATGAAATACAATAGATGTTGAATCTATAAGATACTGTGCGCCTTCAAGGTTAAATTTAGCTAAAATCAATCCTACAATTAGAAATATTCCAATAAAAGTTCCAAATTTAGGACCTACATGTATGTTGGCAAACGGCTTTGCAGGAACAATATCATAATGTAATTTTCTAAGTATGCTATTGCCAATTAAGTAATTTAAATATCCATTGAAAACTGAAAATATGAACATAGTGCCAGGAATGATTCTCATTATGTATTGAGGTGTAATTTGTGATACAGTATTTTTTATATAATTTAACTCATCGCTTGGCAGCCCAAGCTCGGAATAAATACTTTTGTTTATATCTATAGATTGTTTTAATTGATTTAATATCATATCATTTATAAATCCATATATACTCTTGTTTGTCATAATTCCTATGTACATTAAAACAGATACGGCTGTACTAATAAAAACCGCTACTGAAAGCAACACAATAGTCGTAGTAAAATCCTTCTTATTTTTTGAGCAATATCCAAAAACAATTCCTGTAAGGCCCATAGTAACCGACATAACAACTGCAGAGACAGGATTATACAATATTGCCATGAGAACTGCACTTACACACACTGATATTAAAGCTGTCTTCAAATTTTGTCTTACATATAGAACTGCTATCGGTATCGGGAGTATAAAATTTGTAAATATCAAAAATGCAGGTATATACACACACATTAGCATAATTGTCACCACAAGTGCTATAGTCAATCCCGCTTCAATTATAGATCTAGTATTATAACTTTTATTTTGCATTTTTACCTCCGCTTATCTTTCTTTAATATGATTGTACAGTTTACTGAGGTCCTTCCCGCTTTTCTCAATTTTATCTTCTTCAATTATACCAGCCTTCAACTTTTTTTTCATTGTTTCATCCACCTCGGTATGTGAATACCCAAGCCTGTTTGCCAATAGATAAAGTATTATTATTGCCCCGGAAATACAGTCTAATACTGCATCATGAGCCACATTACTTCCCTTTGTAAGAAGTTTAAAAAAATCTCCTATTGTACATAGAAGATCCGCTTTTAATTCTTCTATTATTTTTACGTTTTGCATTATGTTTAAATATTCTTTTTTCATACGTATCATCCCCTTACAACTCTTATTATTATTTTAATAATTTATCATACTTTATGCAACAGAATGACATTTATTTATAATTTATTTAATATAATCCATTTTGCATTATAAATTATATCCAAATTTAAACTTATTATAAAAAACAAGGACCATCAGCATTCACACTAATGATCCAAATAAGTACTATATTATTCTGTAGTAAAAGGAAGCAGTGCTATATTTCTAGCTCTTTTTATAGCTTCAGTAAGCTCTCTCTGATGTTTGGCACAATTTCCCGAGATTCTTCTTGGTAAAATTTTTCCTCTTTCAGTAACATACTTTCTTAATTTGTTTATATCTTTATAATCTATAAACTCAGATTTATCCATACAAAATGCACATACTTTTCTCTTTGCTCTTCTCATTTTGCCTGAATTTCTTCTTCTATTGTCTCTATCATTTGGCATTAAATTCCCCTCCTTACCTTTATAAGACTAAAATGGTATATCCCCATCATCTATAGGAGTTATATCATCACCATAATCATCTTCATTAAGACCTGTATTAGTTCGTTGAGTATTTTCAAAATTACCTGTTTGAGATTGAGAAGGCATCGCATTATTGGTCATTCCCTGAGACTTGTCGCCCCATTCTAAAAACTGAATTTCATCTGCAATAACTTCAGTTGTATATCTTCTAGTACCGTCTTTAGCTTCATAACTTCCAGTTTGGATTCTACCGCCAATTCCTACAAGCTTACCCTTGCTCATATAATTTGCAGTTGACTCAGCTTGCTTACCCCATACTACGATTGGAATAAAATCTGCCTCTCTCTGTCCATCCTTCGCCTTGGAAAATCTTCTGTCAACGGCTAACGTAAAGGTGGTAACTGCTGTACCATTTCCCGGTGTAAATCTCAACTCAGGATCCTTAGTTAATCTTCCAATTAAAACAACCCTATTCAATCAAAACACCACCTATTTTTTCTCATCATTTACAATTATATGTCTAATGACATTATCTGTAATTCTGAATACTCTGTCTAATTCTTTAGGTAATTCAGGTTCTGCACTAAAGTTTATCAATGTATAATATCCTTCGTTAACTTTATTTATTTCATAAGCTAACTTTCTTTTTCCCCAGATATCAACATTGTCTACTACTCCACCTGCATTTTGTATTACATCTTTAAACTTTTCAACATTTGACTTAAATCCTTCTTCATCCAATGCTGGATTCAATATAAATATTGTTTCATATTTTCTCATTGGTTTTTCACCTCCTCCCCCTGGACTAACGGCTGTGATTTTACATTTCCACAGCAGGGATTACAATTTTTTATTTTATCATATAATTCATAATGAATCAATATTTTTTTCATGATCATTTGATTTTAGTATCTTTTTGACACTCTTTTCAAATTTATTTCTAGGAAGCATTACTATCCTTCCACACCCTAAACATTTTATTTTAATATCTGCCCCAAGTCTTATAATCTCCCAGCTGTTACTTCCACACGGATGTCCTTTTTTCATTTCAACTACATCGCCAATATAAAAAGATTTACTCATTATTAGTCCCCCTTTATAATTTTAACTTGTCTGCACGGCATCTTCACATCTTTTCTTTTGAGTTCATCAATAATTTTTTCTCTTAGTTTTACCTCAATGTCAAATTGTTTCATCGCCTTTGCTTTCCCTGAAATTCCTATGGTCACAGCATTGTCTTTAAATTCTATAATTCCCAAAACATCAGGTCCGTCAGTTATAAACTCATTCTCTTCTGAAAACTTCTTACATATGTCTGATACAATAGATAAAATTTCTTTTGAATCCTCATCGTATGCGATATCAAAATCTATGTAAAACTTCGTATCTCCTCTAGAATGATTTGTAATCTTCGTTATAAGCCCGTTAGGTATTATATGCAAATCCCCATTTAAATCTCTTATCTTGGTAACTCTAAGTTCAAGGCTTTGAACAATTCCACTTTTATCATCAATACTTATATAATCTCCAACAGAAAATTGATCCTCAAATAATATAAAGAAACCATTTATTATATCTTTAATCAAATTTTGGGCCCCCAACCCAAGTGCAACACCTCCGATTCCTGCAAAAGTAAGTCCAGTCATCCCAACTTTGGGCGATATAACTGAAATAATACCAAATATTCCAAAAAAGTATACACAATACTTTAATATACTTTTTAGTACTGCCCCAATTGTTTTTGCTTTCCTATCATTTAATGATATTTTAAAGTTTTTTTGCTTTTTAATATATCTATTTATAATCATATTGCCGATTTTAATAGTAATATACATAACAAGAAATATTAAAATCACTTTTATAAAATCGGAAATAAAATTATATATCTTTTCCTCTTCTATATACTTCCCTGCTATATCTAAAATTTTATTCAATCCATCTCTACTAAAAATAGACATTAAAATATAATTCATAAGTTTACCTGCCAATCAAATATTAATTAATTTGTATCCATCTTTGTCTCTAAAGTATACATTCTTAAACTCAAATTTATTTTTATTTATAAAATTTTTTACATCCTCAAGCTTGCTCTCCTCAAATCTTATACTTATTCCGCAACTTTGAGTTATATAAACCGGTGTGGGTACAATATCAACCTTTATCAACACCTGGCTATTAAAAAGTTCCTCGGCGCATATGGCATCATGTGTGTTTTTAAACGTAATTATATAATATTTTTTCATATTTTTATTTAAAGTCAACCTCCGTTATTTTTCCACATACTGTATACATGTTTATCATATTGAATTATAATATATAATAATTTAATATTAACTTTTTGCAATAGACAAAAAATAATATATATTATATACTTTATCATAACATAACTTTTCATAAATTATATTCAAATTTAAAATACTATCAACCATAAGCAATTAACATATTCTATAAGATAAGGTGGACACGTATTAAAAATGAATAATTTAATAGAAAAAATAGACAAATCACTACTTTTTTTTATTTTGTATACTTTTATATTCATAGTGTTTTTTAATACCTTGCAATATACGCTTCCTTTTGTTTTAGCTTTAATTTGTGCATTGATATTAAAAAGACCAACAATATATATATCAAAAAGATTCAAAATGAATACTTCTTTATCTTCTTTAATAACTACAATAGTGTTTTTCACCATACTATTGTTGATACTTGTATTTGGAATAATAAATGTCTCTCAGGAAAGCATACAATTTATCAAAAATACTCAAAACTATATTTCAACAAATTCACAAAACATAATGGACTCCTTTTATAAGTTGGAAAAATATTATAACAATCTGGACCCTTACATAATAAATACAATTGACAAAAATCTAACTAATTTTACAAATAATATACCAAAACTTGCAGTTTCTATTTCTGGTAAATTAATATCATATATAATAAACTTTGCATCAATAATTCCATATGCAATAATGGTAATCCTGTTTACACTGCTCTCTACATACTTTTTTACACGAGACTTTGTAAAAGTAAAAAACAAATTTCTAAACTTGATTCCTGAAAACAAAACAAGTAAATTATTATCAATATATCAGGAAACAAAAAAAATGCTTACGAATTACATGATATCCTATATGATAATAATTTTTATAACATTTATAGAAACATTTATAGTATTTTTGATATTCAAAGTTAAATACTCTCTTTTGTTAAGTATAATATGTGCACTAGCTGACATAATGCCTATACTTGGAATCGGAACCATTTATATACCACTAGCACTAATATACCTTCTTATATTTAAAAATTACGTTACTTTTGCAGGACTTGTAATCTCTTATGTAATTGTATCTGTAATCAGACAAATAATCGAGCCTAAAATCGTTTCATCTTCACTTGGGATACATCCGGTAGCTGTCCTTGCCTCCTTATTCATAGGTCTAAAGATAGCTGGACTTACAGGAATGATATTTTGTATTTTCCTCGTAGTATTCTACAATATATTGAGAAACGTAAAACTCCTATAAATAAGAATGCATAAAAAAACCTCCTGTGGTTATAATTCAAATCATAGGAGGTTTTTCATATAATGGAAAAGATAACTATAGATTCAAATTTAAAAAATTCAACATCAATCTTAAGAGATAAGTTAAGTAATATAATATATCCCATTACAAAATCAAACAAAACAATCATAATACTATGTATAGGTACTGACAGAGCTACCGGAGACAGTCTCGGCCCTTTAGTCGGAGAAAAATTAAAATTTTTGATAAGGGAGAATATCCGTGTATACGGTAATCTTGAATCACCTGTTCATGCAAAAAATCTTTCTAATACACTAAATGAAATAAACTCAAAATACAAAAACAATTACATAATAGCTGTAGATGCATGTTTGGGAAGCTTACAAAACATAGGTAAAATACTAATAGAAAAAAAGCCCCTTCATCCAGGTTCAGCTGTTAATAAAAATCTGCCTTCCGTAGGCGACCTCAGCATAACAGGTGTTGTAAACATGTCCGGTGCCATGGAATTCATGATACTTCAAAACACAAGACTATTTACAGTTATGCGTCTAGCAGATACAATATCCCATGGCATATATCATTCAATATTAAAAACAATAGGTGGAAGATCTATAAAAAATATTAAAGATACAAATATAGTAGAAAATATATAATCAATTTATTACACTGCTGCATATTCTGTTATTTAATATATACTCAATGTCATCTATTTTCTTGCTCCCACAATCTATAATTACAGTTTTGCTTAACTTTATATTACTATTTATATTAATTTTATTTAAGTCTCCATCTTTTAAGTTGCAAATAATTGCATCAACGTTGTTATTTTCCTCTGATATTACATCATATCCTCTTTTTTTTAATTCATTCCCTACTTCTTCTAACCTGCTTGAAACATAAATTTTCATATAAAAAAGACCTCCTATGGATATTATTCCTTCAAAGAGGTCTTTTATGTGAAAATTTAATTATATTCTTTTATTAATACATTCCTGCAATACTTGAGTTTCCTCTTCAGACAATTCATATCGAGACATACCTTTGTCTATTGGTTTTGCATATGTAGTACTTTCTGTCCTGCCATATATCCCAGTCAATACTATACCATTATTATTTCCATCAAGAAGTGCTATAGAAAAGCTCAAATCACTACCAACATCTTCAAACGCTCTATATCTTATAATAGAAAATTTTTGTATACATCTATTAAATTTTGAATTTAATTCGTCAAACTTTTCTCTCATAAAATCAGTTTCTTTTTTAGCTTCATCTATATTATCAAGATAACTCGTAATAAGGCTTTCAAGATTTTTATTATCTACCCCCCTCATAAATTTTCTATATCTTTTTTCCACCCTGTTTATCGATTTAAAAGCTATCATGCTAATTATAAATAGTATAACAACTAAAATAACAAGTACTCCCATAATATATGGTTGAAATTCCTGCATAAGTGTTAAAATATTTTGCAATGTATTTATCTCCTTCCGTCACAATGTTTCACGTGAAACACTTTATAATAAAAATTTATACGTTGAGAATATCCAATATTCTTTGCAGATCATCCTGTGAATAATATTCTATCTCAATTTTTCCTTTATTTTTTTTATCGTTCAATATTACTTTTGTGCCAAAAAAGTATTCTAATCTCTCTTCGACATCTCTGCAATAAGAATCTTTCTTCTTCTTATTTTTCATTTTTTCATTTTTATAGCCCAAATTAATATCTTTTATATATTTTTCAGTCTGCCTTACGTTAAATCCCTTTTCTATTATGTGTTTAGAAAAACTGTATTGTAAATCCTTGTCTTGCAAGCCTAGAAGTGCTCTTCCGTGGCCTTCTGTTATCAGCCCATCAATAATAAATTTTTGCACTCTTTCATCCAGGTTTATAAGCCTCATTGAATTAGCTATAGCTGTTCTGGACTTTCCAACCTTTTTCGATAATTCTTCCTGTTTTAATCCAAATCCATCAATCAATTTTCTATAGGCATTGGCTTCCTCTATAGGATTTAAGTCCTGTCTTTGTATGTTCTCTATAAGTGATATTTGAAGCACATCATTATCAGACAGCTCAGTCACTATTGCCGGTACCTCTTCCATATTTAAAACTCTAGCCGCTCTCCATCTTCTCTCTCCCGCAACTATAATATATTTATTTTTTACTTTATTCAATATTATAGGTTGTATTATTCCATGCTCTTTAATCGATTCAGCAAGCTGCAGAATACCCTTTTCATCAAAACTTTTTCGTGGTTGATCCTCATTTGCTAAAATGTCACCAATACTAACTTTTATTATATTATTAGACATTTCATCATCTTGCGAAATATCCTTAGGTATTAACGCTTCCAAACCTCTTCCAAGTCCATGCCTTTTATTCAAAAAATCACCTCTTTTGTCTTTTCAAAAATTCATTAGTCAAACTTTCATAAGCTTTAGCTCCCCTGCACTTATCATCATAAAGTGCTATAGGTAGTCCATAACTCGGCGCTTCAGCCAACCTAATATTTCTTGGTATAGTAGTTTTATAGACTTTATCTTTAAAGTATTTTTTTACTTCAGAAGATACTTGATTAGACAAATTCGTCCTTCCATCATACATACTCATCACAACACCCTCAACCTCCAATTCAGGATTAAGTGATTTTTTTACAAGATGAAGAGTATTTACAAGTTGTCCAACTCCTTCTAAAGCATAAAACTCACATTGAATTGGAATTAATACCGCATTTGAACATGTAAGAGCATTAATAGTAAGTATTCCTAATGATGGAGGACAGTCTATAAATACAAAATCAATCTTTTTATCCATCTTATCAAGTTTATCCTTCAATATGTTTTCTCTATTTTTTATATCAATTAATTCTACCTCTGCTCCTGCCAATTCCATAGTAGACGGTATTATGTAAAAATTATCAACCAGTTCGCACTTTTTCATTGCATATTCTATATTAGCATCAGAACAAAGTACATCATATATGGATTCAGAAATATTGTTTTTATCAAATCCAAGTCCACTTGTAGTGTTACCTTGCGGATCAATATCTATATTCAAAACACTATATCCCTTTATCGCTAAATATGTAGATATATTTATTCCTGTAGTAGTTTTCCCAACTCCACCTTTTTGATTAAATATAGAAATTACTTTCATATACTCACCACCTTTTATACGAAACTACGTCTAAATTTAATTATATATTTTTATAATAAATAATTAAAGACTTTTATTAGTTATATTTTAGTTAAAATTTAAATTGCCAGTTAAATAAATGTTTCACATGAAACATTTATTTAACTGGCAATTTATAAAACTCATTCTAAAATATCATTTTTTAGGAATAGTTATAGTTATCTGTATTTTATCTTCTAAATCCTTAGATGAATACTCGGCTTTCAGCCCATATTTATTAAATAATTGTTTAACCGTATTCACATAAACTCTCGGAGAAAATATTCCTTTTATCTTTTTCTTCTTTTTTCTCAATTTATTTGTATTTATCTTTTCCAATTCCTTTTCAATTAATACTTCAGTGTTTTTAACATTTAAAGATTTTTTAATAACCACTTTAAGCACTTTTTTCTGAAGATCAACCGTCGGCAATTTTAATAGTGCCCTTGCATGTCTTTCTGTAAGATTATTTTCAAGTATTATATATCTTACATCTTCATTTAACTTAAGAAGTCTAATTTTATTTGCAATAGTCGATTGCTTTTTTCCTATGGATTCAGCCAGTTTTTCTTGTGTATAAGAATGATTTTTTATAAGATTATAATACGCCTCTGCTTCCTCTAAAAAATTCAAGTTTTCTCTTTGAAGATTTTCAAGAAGCGCTATTGCAGCTGATTCTTCATCACTTATATCAACTATTATTGCAGGCACTTCTTTCATTCCAATTTTCTTAGCAGCTCTAAGCCTTCTCTCACCAGCTACCAGCTCATACCTACTTCCATCTGATTTTCTTACTGAAAGCGGCTGTACTATACCATATGCCTTTATTGACTTAGCTAATTCTTCAAGGCTTTCTTCATCAAAGTATTTTCTGGGTTGAGATAAATTAGGAAAAATTAAATCAACAGATATATAATTAATATTTTTTTGCATGATTACCCATCCTTCTTGTACTCCCTATTATTAACATTTCTTCATTGTGCTCTAAATTCCTTCTACTTTATTTAAGTTTCGTATGACAAATTAATACTTTTATTTTAAAGGTCTTTTTCCAACGATCCCTGCTCGCCTCGGGTATTTCAGCGGTGTGTTCTTTACCTTCTTTATTATAACTAAATTATGTTTAAACTCATCATCTTTTATCTCAATTATATCTTCAATCTTTCCTCCTAAAATATCAATAGCATTTTTGCTGCATTCAAGTTCAGCAGCAACTGAAGGACCCTTCATTGCTATAAAATAGCCTCCCACTTTAACAAATGGAACACAAAATTCACTTAAAACATTTAAACTGCCGACAGCCCTTGAAACCGCTGCATCAAACTTCTCTCTATAATCTTCCATTTTTCCAAAATCCTCAGCTCTACCATGAACTGAAAAAACATTATTTAATTTTAAATCAGTTACTACCTGATTTAAAAAATTTATACGTTTGGATAGTGAATCCAACAAAACCACTTTTGAATGATCCTGCATAACAGCTATAGGTATTCCCGGAAAACCTGCTCCCGTTCCAACATCAATTATACTATCAAAATTCTTAACAGATGAAAAGTTAAATATATTTATACTATCTATAAAATGTTTTTTTACTATTTGCTCGTCTTCATCTATGGAAGTAAGATTTATTTTTTTATTCCATATCTTAAGTAATTCTTTGTATTTCATAAACTTGTCACATTTATTTTCATCAAATGAGATTTTTAAATCATCACAACAATCTTTAAGCATATCAAAATAATCCATCACTAGTTTACCTCTATGTCTATTTTTTTCTTTTTTCCTTTTCCATATAAATCATCAATACCGATATATCCGCCGGAGAAACCCCCGATATTCTTGAAGCCTGACCTATATTGGCCGGTCGTACTTTTTTAAATTTTTGTATAGCCTCAATTCTAACCCCTTGTACTTGATCATAATCAATATTTTCAGGTATGGAACCACCTTCAAATTTTTTAAATTGAGCTATTTGCTCCATCTGTTTTTTAATATATCCTTCATATTTTGAAATAATATTTACTTCTTCTTGAACATCGAGATCAAGACTGTTTCTGTCCTCGTCCAAATCCTTCAACTTAAAATAATCAAGTTCCGGTCTTTTTATAAGCTCATATATACTCTCCGTCTTCTTTAACTCAGAAGATCCAACTGAATTCAAAAATTCAATCACACTTTTTTTAGGATTTATTCTAACATTCTTTATTCTATCTATTTCATCATAGATAGATTTCTTCCTTTCTAAAAATCTATCATATCTTTCATCACTAACAAGTCCAATTTCACGTCCGATTTCAGTTAATCTCAAGTCTGCATTATCCTGCCTCAATATCAATCTATATTCGGCTCGTGAAGTCATCATTCTATATGGCTCCTCCGTTCCTTTAGTAACCAGATCATCTATCAAAACACCGATATAAGCATCCGACCTTTTAAGAACAAGCGCCTCTCTTCCCTTGACTTTAAGTGCAGCATTGATGCCTGCAATTATTCCTTGTGCTGCAGCCTCCTCATAACCTGAACTTCCATTTAACTGTCCAGCTCCAAACAGACCGCCGATATTCTTAAATTCAAGCGAAAGCTTCAACTGAAGTGGATTTATACAATCATATTCAATTGCATAACCAGTTCTCAAAAATTCAACATTTTCAAGTCCCTCTATAGTTTTATACATTTCTATTTGAACATCCTCCGGCATTGAAGTTGACGCTCCATCTACATATAACTCTTCCGTATTTTCGCCTTCCGGTTCTATAAATATCTGATGCTTCTCTTTGTCAGGAAACCTAACCACCTTATCCTCAATAGATGGACAATATCTCGGACCAACAGACTTAATGGAGCCATTATAAAGGGGTGATCTATGAATATTTTTTCGTATTACATTCAATGTATCCTGCGTTGTATACGTTAAATAACATGGAATCTGCTCTCTCTCAAGATAATTGGTCATAAATGAAAAAGGTACTATGTTTTTATCTCCATCCTGCCTTACCATTTTTGAAAAATCCACACTTCTCCTGCTTACTCTAGCCGGCGTACCCGTTTTAAACCTTCTAAGCTGTATGCCAAGATCAATTAAACTTTGAGATAAATCATTTGCAGGCATAAATCCATTTGGTCCTGAACTATAGCTTACATCGCCGATTATAACCTTGCCTTTTAAATACGTACCTGTAGCTAAAACAACAGCCTTGGCTGAAAAACGCGCACCATTTTTAGTAATTACACCACATACCGAATTCTCTTCATCTGTGAGTATCTTTAATACCTCAAGCTGTCTTACAAATAAATTATTCTGGGATTCAATTACATGTTTCATCCTCTCAGAATATTTCTTTTTATCAGCTTGTGCCCTTAAAGAATGTACTGCCGGACCTTTTGATGTATTCAACATTCTAGATTGTATAAATGTATTATCAATATTTACTCCCATTTCGCCGCCAAGAGCATCTATTTCCCTAACCAAATGGCCTTTTGCTGTACCTCCAACATTAGGATTGCATGGCATAAAACCAATACTATCCAAATTCATAGTACATACCAAAGTTTTGCATCCCATCCTTGCCGATGCAAGTCCTGCCTCGCATCCTGCATGACCTGCACCTACGACAACAACATCATATTCTTCCGAAAAGTATTCCATCAGTTATACCTACTTCCCCAAACAAAATTTTGAAAATATTTTATTGATTATGTCCTCTTCAAGGGTATCTCCTGTAATTCTTCCAAGACTTGACCACGCATTTCTAAGATCAATAGATGCGAGATCAATAGCGCTAGTATTTTCAAGCGCACCAAGAGCATCCATACATCCGTTCTTTGCTTTAATTAGAGCTTCTTTATGCCTCATATTAGTTATTGTCAAATCGTCAATCTTAACCTCGCCATTAAAAAATAATTTTTTTATAGATGATTTTAAACTCTCCAAACCATAACCGGTCTTCAAAGACATATTTATAATACAACTCGAATTTAGACTATTAATCAAATTTAAATTTATTCTATTACCTAAATCGCTTTTATTCAATATAATAATATATTTTTTATTTTTTATATAGTCTATAATCTCAATATCTTCTTGATTCAAATCCCTACTTGCATCAATCATAAAAATTACTAAATTGGATTGATCTATTTTTTGTTTTGACCTTTCAACACCAATCTTTTCAACCCTATCTTCTGTATTTCTAATCCCAGCTGTATCAATAATCTTTACTGGAATTCCATCTACATTTACACATTCCTCTATAACATCCCTTGTAGTTCCAGGAACATTTGTAACTATGGATCTTTCTTCATTTACAAGTGCATTTAAAAGAGAGGATTTTCCAACATTAGGTTTTCCAACTATAACGGCTTTCAAACCATCTCTTATTATTTTCCCTTCATCCGCACTTGATATCATATCATTAATTTGTACTAATATATTAGATACATCGGAAGATACCTTTAACGCTGTGACGTCTTCAAGATCTTCCTCAGGATAATCGACAACAGCTTCAATATTTGCAATAATCTCAAGTAGTTTTTCCCTTAAAGGTTCTATTTTCTTTGAAATACTTCCTGTAGATTGTTTCAGTGCTGATTTCATCGATGTTTCAGTTTTAGCATTTATTATATCAATTACAGCTTCTGCCTGACTAAGATCAATTCTTCCATTTAAAAATGCTCTTTTTGTAAACTCGCCTGGTTCAGCAATCCTTGCTCCATTTTTTATAACTTCCTTCAAAACTCTATTTGTGCTTGTAATTCCGCCGTGACAATTTATTTCTACTACATCTTCTGAAGTATAACTTCTTGGAGCCTTCATAAAACTTACAAGAACTTCATCTATGAGTTCATCTTCCTCTTTGTCAAATATAAAACCATAACGCATAGAATATGGACTTATATCAATTAAGCTTCTACCATTTTTACCTTTAAATATACTACTCACTACCTGAAGTGAATTTTGACCGGAAATTCTTATAATAGATATGCCACTTTCACCTGGAGACGTAGCAATTGCTGCTATAGTATCAAATTCCTTCATTTTATATCAACCCCAATCAAAATAACTTTAATTCCATATTTAAATAAAAAGAAAGCCAAAATCAGGCTTTCTTTAAACTGACTACAACTCTCCTAAAAGGTTCCTGGCCTTCACTATAAGTATTTACATACCGATCATTTTGAAGTGAAGAATGAATAATTCTTCTTTCATATGGATTCATAGGCTCAAATTTAACTGTCTTCCGTGTCTTTTTAACTTTTTCAGCCACTCTCCTTGCAAGTCTCTTTAATGTTTCCTCTCTTTTAACCCTGTAATTTTCAGTGTCCAACAATACTCTTTTGTATTCCACATCATGATCTTTATTTACTACAAGACTTACAAGATATTGAATAGCATCTAAAGTTTCTCCTCTATATCCTATAATTATCCCCATATCTGATCCAGCCAAATTTACTTTTATAGTATTTTCCTCTTCTTTTATCCTAATTTCCGCTTTTATATTCATGCAATTCAAAATACTTCTTACAAAAACTCGTACATCTTCTACATAATCTCTTTTTACCTTAACTCTTATCTTTGCCGGTCTAGATCCTATCAAATTCAAAAATCCCTTACTGCCTGAATCCAAAACTTCAACCTCAACCTTATCTTTATCTACTTTCAACTCTAATAGGGCATTATCCAAAGCATTATCTACTGTTTTTCCGGTTGCCTCCAAAACCTTCATACTGTAATTTGTCACCCCCTCCAGACTTTAACTATCAACTCTTCTCTCCTCTACTTTCTTAATTACAAAGTTCTGTCCAAGTTGAATTAAATTGCTGACTACCCAATAAAGAACCAATGCCGATTTTAACTTCCAGCTTATAAAAATCATAAATCCGCCCATGGCTATATTCATCTTTTTAGTCTGATCCGCCTGCGGATTATTATCGCCTGAAGGCATTATAATCCATCCTGCAAATGCAGAGGTCACTCCAGACAATATAGCAAGAACTATATCCGGTTTTCCTAAATCTTTTATCCACAAAAACGAAATGCCATTTATCCCACTGAGATGATTAAAAACATAATAAAGCGCTATAAGTATAGGCCACTGAATCAAGAGAGGCAGACAACCACTAAAAGGACTTGCACCTTTATCTTTATATAGCTTCATCATTTCCTGTTGAAGTTTTTGAGGATCATTCTTATATTTATCCTGTAACTTTTTTATCTCAGGCTGAATTTTGTTCATTACAAGTGAAGATCTAATCTGCTTTACACCCAATGGAAGTATAAGCACCCTTATTATTAAAGTCATTAATATTATTGTTAAACCATAAGATAAATTCTGGTTTGGTATTACAGAAATAACCATTTGATGCAAATACTCAAAAAAATGGACAAAAGCATTATTTAGATATTTCATATTAACCTCCTAGTAATTTATTTAACTGGATCATATCCACCTTTACAGAAAGGATTACATCTTATTATCCTTTTTACAGACATAATACCACCCTTAAATGCCCCGTATTTTTCCAAAGCTTCAATTGCATATTCCGAACACGTCGGATAAAATCTGCAAGACGGCTTTTTTAATGGTGATATATACTTTCTATAAATTTTTATTAAATAAATTAATATTTGTTTCATTACTTATACAACCCTGCTTTTTTCACCAAATTTATAACACTATTATCTATATCACTATACTTTTTATCATTAGATAAATTTCTAGCTATAAAAATCAAATCATATCCAGTTTTTATATTGCAGCAATTTAGCCTAAAGCTCTCTTTAATAAATCTTTTGATTCTATTTCTTACAACACTCTTGCCAACTTTTTTACTTACAGATATACCTAATCTATTGAAATCCTTTTTGTTTCTGTATGTATAAAGCACCAACAATTTATTAGAAAAAGATCTACCTCTTTTATAAACAACTCTAAATTCTGCATTCTTCCTTAATCTATAAATCATTATAGTTGTACTCCTCTTTTTCTGCATTGCAGAAAAAGGCCACAAAAGCGGCCCTTATGCTGATAATCTTTTTCTACCTTTTTGTCTTCTTCTCTTAAGAATATTTCTTCCAGACAAAGTTCTCATTCTTTTTCTAAAACCATGTTCTCTCTTTCTCTGTTTCTTTTTTGGCTGATAGGTCATCCACATAATATAACATAACTGCTTCAAAAAATTCTAAGCAGTACTACCTCCCTTCTACAATCTTATTTATCATGATTTACTTTAATTGCAACTATATATAAATCATTAGTTATTTTACAAAATAAGCTAAAGCGTATCATGCTTTATTAAATTTTAAAGATTTACTATTAAATTATATATTCACCATCTTACAATGTCAATATAATTAGAACTATAAAAATTTGTCAACATAATTATATATTAAATAATAACACAATAATTTATAAATTTAGGCGTTACTTCATATAAATACGTAAGTTTGTGGATTTTTCTTTCACAAACTTACGTATTTTTGTGGATAATTTCTTGAATAGGTATGTCTATTTTGATATTATTAATAGAGGATTGTGTATAACTTGGTTATCAACATACTTATCCACAGTTGTGGATAAGTATGTTGATAACATGTTTAATATTTTAACTATATTTTATGTAATCTATAATATTAAGCCATATTCAACTTGTTAATATTGTTAATTACATTAAATTATCTTTGTTAATAACCATATAAAATTAAAAGATATATACATTATTATAAACATGTGAATACTTTATAAACATATGGAAATTAATTATAATAACCTGTTAATATTTCTGTTTATATTCTGTGATTTCTAATTATCTAAGACTGGAGGATACATAATGAATGCCTACTTACAAGATTTATGGGATAAAGCTTTAACCATTATAAAAAATGGACTTACTGAAGTAAGTTTTAATACATGGATTAAAAGTATTACTCCAATATCAATAGAAAAAAACATTCTAAAATTAAGTGTCCCAAATGACTTAACCAGGGGCGTTCTAAGTAATAAGTACACTGAACAAATAACACGAGCTTTAAAAATTCTCACATCCAAGAACTATACAATAGAATTTTTAATATCCGAAGAGCAACAAAAAATGCCTTTAGACAAAGACAAAAATCCATCTACAAAATCATTAAAACAAAACAACAATTTATCCGCCATGTTGAATCCAAAATATACCTTTAATTCTTTTGTTGTAGGGAACAGTAATCGATTTGCACACGCTGCATCTCTCGCTGTAGCAGAATCGCCTGCTAAAGCATATAATCCTCTATTTATATATGGTGGAGTTGGTCTCGGCAAGACACATTTAATGCACGCCATAGGCCATTATATACTAAAAAGCAATCCTTCATCAAAAGTAGTTTATGTGTCATCCGAAAAATTTACAAACGAACTCGTAAATTCAATAAAAGATGATAAAAATGTCGAATTTAGAAATAAATATCGAAATGTAGACGTACTTCTTATAGATGATATTCAATTCATTGCTGGAAAGGAACGAACTCAGGAAGAATTTTTTCATACCTTTAATTCATTATATGAAGCAAACAAACAGATTATTCTGTCAAGCGATCGTCCACCAAAAGAAATATCAACTTTAGAAGATAGATTGATATCCAGATTTGAGTGGGGACTTATAGCAGATATACAACCACCTGATTTTGAAACTAGAATTGCCATTTTAAAAAAGAAAGCCGATGTAGAAAAACTAAATATTCCAAATGACGTCATGGTTTACATCGCAACTAAAATAAAATCAAACATACGAGAACTTGAAGGAGCACTTATAAGAATTGTGGCCTTTTCATCTTTAACAAACAAGGAAATAAGTATAGATCTGGCAGTAGAAGCACTAAAAGATATAATATCAAGCAAACAGTCAAAACAAATAACTATAGGTCTTATACAAGAAGTTGTTGCAAACTACTACAACCTTAAAATAGATGATTTTAAATCTGCAAGACGTACTAGAAATGTTGCATTTCCAAGACAAATAGCAATGTATCTAAGTAGAAAATTAACTGATATGTCTCTTCCTAAAATAGGAGAGGAATTTGGAGGACGAGATCATACTACCGTAATACATGCATATGAAAAAATATCTGGAAATTTAAAAGTAGATGAAAGTCTTCAAAATGCAGTAAAAGAACTCACAAAACGAATAAATCAAAAGTAACTATAAACATATGTGTATAATTTATTGTTTTACAATTGTGGATAAAATTAATCCTTTTATTTTTTACCTATTTTTGTGGATAAAATCATTTTTTTGAGATTATTTATCCACAATTATTTTTCCTATTTTTTTGTTACATATCAACGATAAAATGCGTTATCAACATATCCACAAGCCCTACTACTATTACTACTAAGAATATTTATCTAATTATCTATTCTTTAAAGATCTACTAAGGAGGATATAATGAAATTTAAATGTAAAAAAACGGAACTTCAAAATGCAATATTTACAGCTCAAAAAGCTATAACTGGACGATCTTCAATGCCTATTTTAAATGGAGTACTCATAGAAACAAATACTGACACTCTTGTATTAACCGGATCAGATATAGATTTAAGCATAAAAACGAAAATAAAAGTTGATGTTTTGGAAGAAGGATCCATTGTAATAAATGCAAGATTATTCGGAGAGATAATACGAAGACTTCCCAATGACGAAGTTCTTGTAGAGACTACAGAAAATGGATCTACAAGAATATTGTGTGAGAAATCAAATTTCAATGTAATAAATATGAATTCTGAAGATTTTCCGGAATTACCTAAAATAAATGAAAATATGATGCTTTCAATTCCTGAAAACATACTAAAAAAAATGATAAAAGAAACTATTTTCGCAACAGCTCAGGATGAAACAAGACCTATACTTACAGGAATATTATTTGAGATAAAAGACAAAAAAATCAATTTAGTTGCTCTGGATGGATTCAGACTTGCTCTAAGATCTGAAAATTTGCAGCATCAAGATGATATAAGTGCAGTTATTCCTGGAAAAACTTTAAATGAAATTTCTAAAATACTTGGAGATGGAGAAAAAAATGTTGATATAACTTTTACTCCAAATCATATACTTTTCAATCTGGGAAACACAAAAATAATATCACGACTTCTTGAGGGCGAATTTATAAAATATAATTCAATAATTCCAGAAGAATTTACGACAGAAGTTACAGCAAAAAGAAATGAACTTTTGAATTGTATTGAGAGAGCATCTTTAATGGCTAAAGACAGCAATACAAATTTGATAAAATTAACTATAGAAGATAATCGTATAATCATAACATCAAATTCTCAATTAGGAATGGTGAAAGAAGAAGCGGAAGTAATTTTGCAAGGAGAGGAATTACAAATTGCATTTAATTCAAAATATCTTATGGATGTGTTGAAAATCATGGAAGAAGATGAAGTTAAACTTGAATTTACAAGTAATGTAAGTCCATGTATTATAACAAATACAGAAAAGAATAATTGTACGTATCTTGTACTTCCAGTAAGATTACTAAATTAAAAATAAAAATGAATATATTGGAGATAATAGAAAATGAAAGAAGTAAAAATTAATACTGATTTTATAAAATTGGATTCTTTTTTGAAATGGTGTGGTGCAGTTTCACTTGGTTCAGAAGCTAAATTCTATATAAAATCTGGAAAAGTTATTTTAAATGGTGAAGTTGAAACGAGAAGAGGGAAAAAAATATACAAAGGTGATATTGTTGAATTTGAAAATGCTTCGTATAAAGTAGTATAGTGAGGTATTAATCAATTGTGCAATAGTCATATTGTGATATAATTAAAAATAGGTGTTTTTTATGTATATAAAATATTTACAGCTTGTAAACTTCAGAAATTATAGGGAATTGGCTGTTGAATTAAATGAAAATACAAATATTTTCATAGGGGATAATGCTCAAGGTAAAACTAATATACTCGAAGGTATGTATTACTGCAGTATAGGAAAATCATTCAGAACTAGTAAAGACAAGGAATTAATAAATTGGAATGGGAAAGAAGCTTATATAAAGTCGTATATCGTAAAAGATGGTTTGGATAAAAAGATAGAGATAAAAATTTTTAAGGAAGGCAGGAAGGGTGTAAATATAAATTCTATAAGAATAAATAAGTTATCTGATCTTGTAGGAGTTTTTAATGTAGTAATGTTTTCACCCGAAGATTTAAAAATTATAAAAGAATCGCCTTCATTCAGAAGAAAATTTTTGGATATGGAACTTTGTAAAATAAGCAGGAAATACTATTTTAATCTAGTACAGTATAATAAAGTTTTAGCTCAAAGAAACACTCTTTTAAGAAAAGAAAATAAGATACAAGATGGTATTTTTGATGTTTATGATGCCCAACTTTCCAAATATGGCAGTAATATTATAGCTTTTAGAAATGATTATATAAGGCAGCTGAATAAAAAAGGCAAGTCAATCCATTGTGATATAACTTCAGGTATTGAAAAAATAGATATAAAGTATATCACTTCAGTGAAAGATCTAAATAATATTTATCAAAATTTGTTGGATGCTTTTGCAAGGCACAGAAAAGTTGATCTTGATAGGAGAACTACATCCTGCGGACCTCACAGGGATGATTTTAATGTAAGTATAAATGGAATAGATGTAAGAAATTACGGATCACAGGGCCAACAAAGAACGTCCGTTCTTACTATTAAATTTGCATCTCTTGAAATAATAAAAGATATAACAGGAGAATATCCTGTGCTTCTTCTCGACGATGTTTTATCGGAATTAGACGAAAATAGACAAAAATATATATTAAATTCCATAGAAAAAATTCAAACAGTTATAACATGTACGGGAATAGAAAATATAAAAAAATATATTAATAATAAAAATCAAATGTTTAAAGTTAGAAATGGTGCCATAATTAAAATTTAATAACCGCGAAAGGGGAATTTTCATGTTTTTGCATCTCGGTGAGAATGTAGTTGTGCCTATAAAAGATATAATTGGTATATTTGATGTTGAAACTTCGATGTATAGTTCGGACACAATTCAATTTTTAAGGATGGCTGAAGAAGATGGTTTTGTTCAGAGAATTACAAAAGATAAACCTAAATCATTTATTATTGCAGAAGTAAATAAAAAAAGCAGAATTTATTTATCTCCAATATCTTCATCAACACTTACGAAAAGATCAGAATCTATATATTATGAATCTTAAAAGATAGGAGGATATAAATGCCAAAAGATAATAAACAAACTTACGATGAAAGTCAGATACAGGTACTGGAAGGACTGGAGGCTGTTAGAAAAAGGCCTGGAATGTATATTGGAAGTACAAGTTCAATAGGTCTTCACCATTTGGTATATGAAATAGTTGACAACAGTATAGATGAAGCGTTGGCAGGATATTGCAGCATGATAAACATTACTATACATAGTGATAATGCAATAACTGTTTCAGATAATGGTAGGGGTATGCCTGTAGGAATGCATCCCAAGATGAAAAAACCTACAGTTGAAGTAATAATGACAATACTTCACGCCGGTGGAAAGTTTGGCGGAGGTGGATATAAGGTTTCCGGAGGACTTCATGGAGTTGGAGCTTCTGTTGTAAATGCTTTATCTAAGGAATGCCATGTTGAAGTAAAAAGAGATGGACATATATGGAAACAGTCTTTTGAAAAAGGTAAACCTGTAACTGGACTTGAAATTATAGGTGATAGTGATGATCATGGAACTAAAACATATTTCAAACCGGATAGTAAAATATTTGATGAATTGGAATATGATTACGATACCTTGGCAAATAGGATAAGAGAACTTGCTTTTTTAAATAAGGGAATAATGATAAATATTGAGGATGAAAGAACAGGTAAAAAAGAGCAGTTTCATTATGAAGGCGGTATAAACTCATTTGTAAAGTATCTTAATAGAAATAAACAGACTATTCAAAGAGAACCCATATATCTTGAAGGCAACAAGGAAGATTATTATCTTGAAATTGCAATTCAATATAACAATGGATACTCAGAAAATATTTTTGCATTTGCAAATAATATAGATACTGTAGAGGGAGGAACTCACCTTGCAGGTTTTAAATCTGCTCTTACAAGAGTATTTAATGATTATGCACGAAAATTGGGTGTGCTTAAAGAAAATGATAAAAATTTGTCTGGTGAGGATATAAGAGAAGGTCTTACTGCTGTCATATCTATAAAATTAACCAATCCTCAGTTTGAAGGACAGACGAAGACGAAGCTTGGAAATAGTGAAGTTCGTGGAATTGTAGACAGCATAGTTGGAGAATCTGTAGGAAACTATCTTGAAGAAAATCCACAAATAGCAAAAACCATATTAAGTAAATCTCTGATGGCATCAAGAGCCAGGGAAGCGGCAAGAAAAGCCAGAGAAATAACAAGACGTAAATCAGTTCTTGAAAATACCTCTCTTCCAGGAAAACTTTCAGATTGTTCATCAAAGGATCCTTCCGAATGTGAGATATATCTTGTAGAAGGTGATTCTGCAGGAGGTTCGGCAAAACAAGGAAGAGATAGAAAATTTCAGGCAATACTCCCACTGAGGGGAAAAATAATGAATGTTGAAAAACAAAGACTTGATAAAATACTTGGATATGAGGAAATAAGAGCTATGATAACTGCCTTCGGCGGTGGTATTGGAAAAGACTTTGATGTTTCAAAAATAAGATATTATAAAATAATAATAATGACGGATGCTGATGTTGATGGTGCTCATATAAGGACTCTGCTTCTAACTTTCTTCTATAGATATATGAAATCATTGATAGAAGAAGGCCATGTTTATATAGCACAACCTCCTCTCTACAGGGTAATTAAAAATAGAAAGGAAAGATATGCATATTCAGATAGAGAACTTGAAGTGATTCTGAATGAAGTTGGAGGCAAAGACAAGAGTGTAAATATACAAAGATATAAAGGTCTTGGAGAAATGGATTCGACTCAGCTTTGGGATACTACTATGAATCCTGAAACCAGAACTCTTCTAAGAGTGGATATAGAAGATGCTATGATTGCGGATGAAATGTTTACTATACTCATGGGAGACAAAGTGGAACCTCGTAAAAATTTCATAATAGAAAATGCCAAGAAAGTAGTAAACTTAGATATATAGTAGAGAGGTGTAGTTCATGTTTGATGAAGGAAAAATTTTACCGGTAGATATAAGCAGTGAAATGAAAAAATGTTATATAGATTATGCAATGAGTGTCATTGTAGGCCGTGCACTTCCAGATGTACGAGATGGATTGAAGCCGGTTCATAAAAGAATACTTTATTCAATGTATGAGTTGGGATTGACTCCGGATAAAGGGTACAGGAAATGTGCAAGAATTGTTGGAGATGTCCTCGGTAAATATCATCCTCATGGTGATTCTGCTGTATATGATGCACTTGTAAGAATGGCACAGGATTTTTCAATCAGATATACACTTGTAGACGGACATGGAAATTTTGGTTCCGTTGATGGAGACAGTGCAGCTGCAATGAGATATACCGAGGCAAGAATGAGTAAAATAGCGCTTGAGATGCTTAGGGATATAAATAAAAACACAGTAGATTTTGTACCAAATTTTGATGGAGAAGAGAAGGAACCTTCAGTGCTTCCGTCAAGGTTTCCAAATCTTCTTGTCAATGGATCGGCGGGCATAGCGGTTGGTATGGCTACAAATATACCTCCGCACAATTTAATAGAAGTTATAGATGGAGTAATAACAATTATAGATAATCCAACTGCGGATATAGAGGATATTATGGCTTCAATAAAGGGTCCTGATTTTCCAACTGCAGGTATAATAATTGGGACTTCCGGCATAAAAGATGCATATGAAACTGGAAGAGGCAAAATAATTGTAAGAGCAAAAGCTGAAATAGAAGAAGAAAACAATAGAGACAGAATAGTAGTAACTGAACTTCCTTATCAGGTAAATAAAGCCAGACTTATAGAGAGTATGGCGGAACTTGTAAAAGATAAGAAAATCAATGGAATATCGGATATAAGAGATGAATCTGACAGGGAAGGTATGAGAGTTGTAATAGAACTTAAACGTGATGCAAATTCCAATGTAGTATTGAATCAGCTTTACAAGCACACTAAAATGCAGGATACTTTTGGGATTATAATGCTTGCTCTTGTAGATAATGTACCGCGTATACTTAATTTGAAAGAAATACTTGGATATTATCTTGATTTTCAAAAAGAAGTAATAAGAAGAAGAACCAAGTTTGATTTAGATAAAGCTATGGCACGTGCACATATTCTTGAGGGACTTAGAATAGCACTTGATCATATTGATGAGGTTATTACTTTAATCAGATCTTCAAAGACGGCAGAGCAGGCAAGAAATGGATTGATGAGTAAGTTTGGACTTTCAGAGAGGCAGGCACAGGCAATTCTTGACATGAGACTTCAGAGGCTTACAGGACTTGAAAGAGAAAAGATTGAGAATGAATACAGTGAAATTACAAAAACTATAAATTATCTCAAAGAAGTACTTTCAGATGAACAATTATTGCTTGGAATAATAAAAGATGAGCTTGTAGAGATAAAAAATAAATATGGTGATGAGAGAAGAACTGAAATTCAGTTAAGCAGTGATGATATAGATATAGAAGATTTGATTCCAGAGCAGGATGTAATAATAACACTTACTCATTCGGGATACATAAAAAGAATTTCTGCAGATACGTATTCTTCACAAAGAAGAGGCGGCAAAGGAATACAGGCAATGTCAACAAAGGAAGACGATTTTGTAGAACATATTTTTATGAGTTCCACTCACAGTCATATACTTTTCTTTACAAACAAAGGAAAAGTATATAAATTAAAGGGCTACGAAATTCCGGAAGCAGGAAGAACAGCCAGAGGCAGCAATTTAGTAAATCTGATACCTATAGAAAAAGGTGAGAAGATTGAAGCGGTTATAACATTCAAGGAATTTGATGAAGATAATTATTTTGTAATGGGTACTAGAAATGGTATTATCAAAAAGACACAAATAAGCAAATATGCGTCTATAAGGAAGAATGGACTGAATGCTATAAGTCTCAGAGACGGAGATGAACTTGTAGGAGTGCGTATGACTACAGGCAATAGTGAGGTGCTTGTATTTACAAAGAATGGCTATGCAATAAAGTTTAGCGAAAAAGATGTAAGAGCTATGGGAAGAATTGCATCTGGAGTAAAGGCAATTACTTTAAGGGAAGATGACATGGTTGTCACAATGGATATTGTGGACCAGGATGCAGATGTACTTGTTATAAGTGAAAATGGTTTTGGAAAAAGAACCCCAACTTCTGAGTATACTATTCACAGAAGGGGAGGAAAAGGCATGATTACTTATAAAATAACTGATAAGACTGGTCCTATAGTCGGGGCAAGAATAGTGAAAGATGGAGACGAAGTCATGCTTATAAACAGCAGCAATGTTGCTATAAGGCTTAATGCATCGGATATATCTACAACAAGTAGAAATGCCATGGGTGTAACTCTTATGAAAACTGAAGATGAACAAAAAGTTGTTGCAATAGCAAAAATAGACTGTAGTGATGAAATTGACAAGGAAAATATATAATTTTTAAACTAAGCAACCAATCGGTAGGATTTTTAGTAGCTGATTGGTTGCTTTTTTATTGGAAATTTAACATAATATAAAATATTTTTTATAAAAGTGTTGACATGCTGTTGATATGATGATATTATATAAAAGTCGCAGGAAATGCGGCGGACATTAATAAATAAAGTATTGACAAAAAGAAATTAGGATGATATACTTTAAAAGCTGTCTCAGAGAAGACGGCGGGAATGATCCTTGAAAATTAAACAGAGTAAAAAGCAAGCAGAAACTTGAAGAAACAAACCAGCAATTCTTTTGAAATAAACAGTAATGAGCAGAAAGAACTTTTAATATGAGAGTTTGATCCTGGCTCAGGACGAACGCTGGCGGCGTGCCTAACACATGCAAGTCGAGCGAGAGAGTCCCTTCGGGGACAATCTAGCGGCGGACGGGTGAGTAACACGTGGGTAACCTGCCTCAAAGAGGGGGATAGCCTCCCGAAAGGGAGATTAATACCGCATAAGACCTGGATTCACATGGATCCGGGATGAAAGGAGAAATCCGCTTTGAGATGGACCCGCGGCGCATTAGCTAGTTGGTGGGGTAAAGGCCTACCAAGGCAGCGATGCGTAGCCGACCTGAGAGGGTGATCGGCCACATTGGAACTGAGAGACGGTCCAGACTCCTACGGGAGGCAGCAGTGGGGAATATTGCACAATGGGCGAAAGCCTGATGCAGCAACGCCGCGTGAGTGATGAAGGTTTTCGGATCGTAAAGCTCTGTCTTCTGGGAAGATAATGACGGTACCAGAGGAGGAAGCCACGGCTAACTACGTGCCAGCAGCCGCGGTAATACGTAGGTGGCGAGCGTTGTCCGGATTTACTGGGCGTAAAGGGTGCGTAGGCGGATGTTTAAGTGAGATGTGAAATACCCGGGCTTAACCCGGGGGCTGCATTTCAAACTGGACATCTGGAGTGCAGGAGAGGAGAATGGAATTCCTAGTGTAGCGGTGAAATGCGTAGAGATTAGGAAGAACACCAGTGGCGAAGGCGATTCTCTGGACTGTAACTGACGCTGAGGCACGAAAGCGTGGGTAGCAAACAGGATTAGATACCCTGGTAGTCCACGCCGTAAACGATGAGTACTAGGTGTAGGAGGTATCGACCCCTTCTGTGCCGCAGTTAACACATTAAGTACTCCGCCTGGGAAGTACGATCGCAAGATTAAAACTCAAAGGAATTGACGGGGGCCCGCACAAGCAGCGGAGCATGTGGTTTAATTCGAAGCAACGCGAAGAACCTTACCTGGACTTGACATCCCCTGCATAGCCTGGAGACAGGCGAAGCCCTTCGGGGCAGGGAGACAGGTGGTGCATGGTTGTCGTCAGCTCGTGTCGTGAGATGTTAGGTTAAGTCCTGCAACGAGCGCAACCCTTGTTGTTAGTTGCTAACATGTAAAGATGAGCACTCTAACGAGACTGCCGCGGTTAACGCGGAGGAAGGTGGGGATGACGTCAAATCATCATGCCCCTTATGTCCAGGGCGACACACGTGCTACAATGGGCAGAACAGAGAGATGCGAAACCGCGAGGTGGAGCCAAACTAGAAAACTGCCCTCAGTTCGGATTGCAGGCTGAAACCCGCCTGCATGAAGTTGGAGTTGCTAGTAATCGCGAATCAGAATGTCGCGGTGAATACGTTCCCGGGCCTTGTACACACCGCCCGTCACACCATGAGAGCTGGCAACACCCGAAGTCCGCAGTCTAACGTAAGAGGACGCGGCCGAAGGTGGGGTTAGTGATTGGGGTGAAGTCGTAACAAGGTAGCCGTAGGAGAACCTGCGGCTGGATCACCTCCTTTCTAGGGAGAACAGGGATGGAGACATCCTATAAATTGATGGTTTACAAGTGAAGCGAGCTGCGCTCTGTTTAATTTTGA
>NZ_JBZAYZ010000012.1:0-98250 GCF_058242705.1 Clostridium pabulibutyricum | reverse complement strand
CAGCAGGATCTGGTTACTGTAAATGCGGAAAACGCACAACTGAAACAAAAGATTGCTAGTATACAGAGTACTGTAGACACGGCTATAACCTCAGCAACAGTTGAAAAATAGATAAACAAAACAAAGCACTGTAGTTCCTACTACAGTTGCACAGAAATAATTATTGCCCCGGGAGACCGGGGCTTTATTTTTTTACAACAATTGCAATCATTTTCAAAAAGATATATAATAATTAAAAATAATACATTAATTTGCCTTCAACCTAATTTTAATAGCGCTATCCAATCTAAGTAGAACTCTGGGGTTTATCCGGGGTTCTACTTTTTTAGGATTGTATGAATATATCTACACAAAAATGTAAACAATATAAGTATAAATGATTATTCCTAAATAAATTTTAGCAAAAGATTTACAACAAACATAACCTTTCTAAATTATAATTTTCTAAAAATAAAGTTCTAGTTAATCCTAGGGCTTTATTTTTTGTAACATTTTATAATTCCATTGTATATTATATAGTGTAAGCAAGCCGTTGATTTATATAAAATAATCCACTGTGTTAATGGCAAGAGTAGTCACTTAATTAAAAATAAAGTTCTGATATTATGTCAGAGCTTTATTTTTGTATAAAAATGGACAAACTGTTACTAAATTGTTACAATATAATAAAATATACATATTTGGAGGTGCAGCATGGGTATTATTCTCAAAAGATAAATTGGCCAATATGGAAGTTTACAATGATATAAATGGAGAACTCGTCAATTTATTTAGATGTGTAAAATTTTATTGCGGAAAGTTGCAGAGAGAACTCTCTTTTATGTTGAATTCAAGAGAGTTGTTTTATGATTTTACAAGTCAATACAACACTAGGGGAATGACAGATATTCAAAGAGTAGCTAGATTTTTTATGTTAATCAAGACAAGCTATGGAAGTGATCACAGATCCTATGGATGTGTAAAGAGGAATGTTAATGTAATGACTCAATATCTTACTGATATTCAGGAAAGGCTTTCGAATGTAGTGATTGAAAATAAGGATTTCGAGGATTTACTTAAGGTCTATGATAAAGTGGATTCCTTGATATATCTTGATCCACCATACTATGGTACTGAAAAATACTACCAGACTCAATTTTCAAAAGAGGATCATGTGAGGCTGTGTAAAACTCTTAAAAATGTGAAAGGAAAGTTTATTCTTTCATATAATGACTGTGGATTCGTAAGAGAATTGTACAAGGATTTTAATATAGATGGAGTTCAGAGAAATCACAATTTCATGAAAAAGTACAAGGATATAGAACATAAGTATAGCGAGTTGATTAATAGGAATTATTAATGTTTTAAGGTTACCAGAATTTTATGGTAGGCTTGTTTTTTATAAAAATAAAAAAGTTATCCACAATTTGAAGGAAATTAAGATTAATTGTAGAATTGTATAAGTTTAAAGTTGATAATAAGTTAACTGGGAGGAATTTACATTGCAGCAAAACGTGATTGTTATACCAGAAGGTAAAGTTTGTGATTATATAGATGGTAAAATAAGAAATGATACTCCGGAAGAATATGTAAGACAAACAGTTGAAAAAAGATTAATTAATGAACATAAGTACAATTCATCACAAGTAAAAGTAGAACACACAATTAAGATGGGTTCTAGGAAACCAAGAGTTGATTTAGCTATTTTTGATAAAAAATGTATTGATTTTATTCAAGAAAACATTAAAATAATTATCGAATGTAAGAAAGAAACTATTGAAATAGGCAATGCAAAAG
This sequence comes from Clostridium pabulibutyricum, assembly GCF_058242705.1. Classification (NCBI taxonomy): domain Bacteria; kingdom Bacillati; phylum Bacillota; class Clostridia; order Eubacteriales; family Clostridiaceae; genus Clostridium; species Clostridium pabulibutyricum. The sequence continues at coordinate 96,474 of NZ_JBZAYZ010000012.1, read as the reverse complement.
AAGGGGTAGAACAACTTAAATCATATATGTCCGCTTGCTCAAATTGTCAATGGGGTATGTGGACTAATAGTAAGGATAAAGTAGTTTATAAAAAATATATTAATGAAAATGGATCTATACAGTTTATGGATTATAATGATATTCCTTCTGCTGATGGTAATTTAGATAATATTAATAGACCTAAAAGAAATACTTTAAAAAATGCATCAGATGATAATTTATTATTTACGTTTAAAACATGTCATAATCATATATATGTGAATGAAGGATTGCAAAAACAACCGGCTTTTTTTGAATTATTAAAAGTTATTTTTTGTAAGATAGAAGATGAAAGAAATATACCTAAACCTTTAGAATTTTATGCAACTTCTGAAGAAAGATCTAATTCCGATGGACAGTTAACTGTAAAAAATAGAATATCAAAAATATTTCAAAGGGTTAAGAAAGAGAAAAAAAATAAAAAAATATTTGATCCAAACGATGAAATAAAACTTCATCCAAGAACTCTAGCCTACATAGTAAGTGAATTACAGAAATATAGTTTATTAAATACAAGAATAGATGTTAAAGGCAAAGCATATGAAGAAATTGTTGGGGCAAATCTTCGAGGAGATAGAGGCGAATTTTTTACTCCACGAAATGTTATGCAAATGGTTGTCGATATGATAGATCCAAATGTAGATGAAAAAGTTTTAGATAGTAGTTGTGGAACTGGAGGTTTTTTAGTTACAGCAATGACCCATGCAATAAGGAAATTAACAATTGATTTTGAAAAAGACATAGGAAAATCTAAAAATAAATGGGATGATTATGAAAAAAGAGCATTTCAAAATAAAATATCTGATATGGCTATGAATAATTATTTTGGATTTGATATTAATCCAGATCTTGTTAAAGCTACTAAAATGAATATGGTTATGAATAACGACGGTAGTGGAAATATATTACAAACAAACTCATTATTGCCACCTCATGAGTGGACTGAAGATTTTAAAATGAGACTTTCAGACGCTCTGCAAATTGATAAGACTTTGATTATAAATGAAAAAAGTATTGATTTTTTTGATGTTATAGTTACTAATCCACCTTTTGGGAGTAAAATACCGATAAAGGATTTGGCAATACTAAAACAATTTGAATTAGCAAGAATATGGCAAAATAATGATGGAAAATGGACTATGACAGATAGGTATCAGTCTTCTGTTCCTCCTGAAATTTTGTTTATTGAAAGATGTATACAATTTTTAAAACCCGATGGAAGAATAGGCATTGTATTACCAGATGCCATATTAGGTTCACCTGGATTGGGTTATATAAGGGAATGGTTAATTAATAATACTAGAATAATAGCAAGCATTGATCTGCATGAAGACACATTTCAACCTAGAAATGGGACTCAAACTTCGATACTTATATTGCAAAAAAAATCCTCTAAACAAATGGTAAGAGAACAAATAGCTGGAAAAATAGTAGACTATAATATATTTATGACCATGGTAGAAAAAATAGGACATGATAAAAGAGGTAATACACTGTTTAAAAGAGATGAAAATGGTAATGAAATACTTGCACCTGAAAAGTCTAAAACTATAAGACTAGATGAAAATGCTTCTGGTAAAAAAATAGCGACTATAGAGCATAAGGAAAAAATAATAGATGATCAAACTATTTTAGTTCCTCCAATATTTAGAAAATGGAAGGCTATGGAGGGGATATCATGGTAGAATCAACTGCAAAAAAATTAGATGAAGTAATTAAAGAACATAATGTTAATATAGAAAAACATGATTTAAATTGGTGCAGTTTAAATCTTAGTGAAGTTTTAAATAGAGATAAAAGATTAGATGCTTCTGTTTTTGATATAGAGGTAAAACATAAGAGAGATACTATTAAAATGACTCATTATCCTATTGTGAGTTTAGATGGTGAAAATGGTTTAATAGATAAAGCTTTTTACCCTAATAGATTTAAGAGAATATACGTAAATAAAAATAAAGGAAAGCCTTTTTATATGCCATCTCAAATGGTAGATATATATCCAAAAGCAGAAAAATATTTATCACCAATAACTAAATGTTCAATTAATGACTTAAGAGTAAAAAAAGATACTTTATTATTGACTCGGTCAGGAACAATTGGAAATGTAACAATTGTCACAGATACACTTAATGGAAAAGTTTTTTCTGATGATGTAATAAGAATAACCTTTAAAAAGGAAGAAGATTTAGGTTATGTTTATACATTCTTAAAGACTGATATTGGAAACACAATACTTCAAACTAATGGATATGGTTCAGTAATAACACATATAGAGCCAGAGCACTTAAAGGAAATTATAATTCCTAATGCACCCTATGAAATCAAAACAGTTATTCACAATAAGGTGATAAATTCTTTTAAACTTAGGGATCAATCCAATAAACTTATTGACAAAGCTGAGCAATTAATGAAGGATGAATTGAAGTTACCTTCTGTAGAATACATAAAAAATGAAATGAACAATGATCGTAAAATTGATATATTTAATGTTAAACTAAGCCAAACTAATCATAGGTTTGATTCTTCATATCATATACCAATAGTAAATAAAATTATTAAAAATATTAGTAGGGAAGCTGAAGAATTAACAACTATAGGTGACAAAAGAATATCTAAAAGGATAATATTAGCTGGTGTTTTTAAAAGAGTATATGTAGATAAGGATTATGGAATACCATTTCTAGGAGGGAAAGAAATAACTCAATTAAATCCCAATATTGAAAAGTATTTATCAAAACCACATCATCAAGCCAGATATAAAAAAGAGTTAAAGGTAAAAGAAAACTGGGTGCTAGTAACTGACAGGGGAACTATAGGAACAGTAACTATGGTACCTAAGCATTTTGAAGGATTTGCAGTAAGTCAAAATGTTCTTAAAGTTGTGCCAACTAGTAATAATATAGCAGGATATATGTATATTTTTTTAAATAGCGAATGGGGAAAGATTTTAATAGATAGAGAAATATATGGATCTGTAGTTAATATGATTGATAATAATAGTCTATCTTGTGTTCCTTTTCCAATATTGAAGAATAAGTATATACAAGATACAATTAATAAATTAGCTTTAGAAGCAAATAAAAAGAGGTATGAAGCATATATTTTGGAAAAAGAAGCTATAAACATGATGAACGAGAAAATTATAGGAATATAGTTTAATTTGTTATAGTGGTTAATTTTATTAGTATAATTAGAAACTTATCCACAGTGTTGATAATATAACATTAAAAAACCTTAAATTATATATAAGGGTAATAAAAGCTCCAGTCTAAATCAAACTGAAGCTATATTTTATAACGTACTAAAAACGTACTAACACCATTATAAAATATTTAAAATCTAATAGAATACATATAATTAACATTATAAAAGTATGCAATATCAAGACTTAACAACCCATATTTAAATACATGCACAGAGTGGGAATAACCTGGAATTTAGATGTATAAACACCTTCAGCTGGATACAAATGGAAAAAACTATGTTTATAAAAGGAAGAGATGACAGGAAAATTCTTGTTGTCTTTTCTTTTGTCTTGACAAGAATATACTAATAGCTCATAATATAGACAACTAGTTGTCTATATTTAAGGAGGATTTATGAATCAATATTATTTGCAGCAGATATTTTCAATAATATTCTACATATCTAACAAGACTCAGGCAGAAGGTGACAAATTAGATGAACGTATTACGGTAAAGCAGTGGATGACGCTGCTTACTATCATGCATTTACCGAAAGGCAGGGCTAATTATAATCAAATTGCAGGCATGATGGGGTGTTCGAAGCAAAATGTGAAGAAACTTGTGACAATACTTGAAAGAAAAAAATTTGTAAGTATTGGAAAAAGCGATACTGATCACCGTGCAGTAAGCGTTCAAGTAACACAAGATTCCAAGAAATTTTTACATGATTATTATGAGAGAGGCAACACATACTTAAATAATATCTTTAAAGACTTTGATGAAAATGAGCTACATACATTATGGAAACTTCTGAAAAAGCTTGCGGCCTATAGTGACAGTAGCTGGATTGGCTACGAAGAAAAAGTTACTTTTGATTAAAAGGAGAGACTATAAAATGGATAAAAATTGTGTTATAAAAATACCTGCAGAGAAATCTTTTGTTTATGATGCAGTTGATATAACCGTGAGTGGACTGCAAAAAAATCAAAAAGTCACAATTCGTGCCGTAAGTAAAGATTATTATTGTATAAATGCAGGAATGTCGGAGCAGGGTCAGAATTCGGAGTGGGAGTCCTACGGCGTTTTTTTGGCAGATGATAGAGGCTGCATTGAACTAAAAAATGCTGAGCCGCTTCAGGGAAGTTATAAAACTTGTGATGCAATGGGGCTTTTTTACTCAATGAAAATCAAGAAGTTGCGTAAGAAAAATGCACCAAATAGAATATCCGACGTAGATGAAAATAGAAGCTTTCATATATTTTTTACAGTGGAGTTTGAAGGACGAGTATTGGCATCTAAAACTCATGTGAGGCGGTTCTGTGACGATACGGTAAGAAGTGAAACTATTGCAGAAAAAACTTTGACTGCACGTTATTTTACTGGAAGTATTACAAGAAAAAGGCCGGCAGTTATTGTTGTAAGTGGAAGTGAGGGAAGGATAGAAAAGGCACAAGCTATTGCACAAGTCCTGGCTCAAAGGGGATATTCCGCCTTAGCAGTATGCTATTTTGGAATGGATGGTACCTCTCCGCATTTGAACATGATTCCGCTTGAAATCATTGAAGCTGCGATTGGATGGCTTAAGAATCAGGGCACTGTGGATGAGGAGCATATTGGAATTTACGGACGTTCTAAAGGAGGAGAACTTGTTTTAACAGCGGCATCGTTTTTTAATGAAATTACTTGCGTGATTGCAAATACGCCAAGCTGTTATGTCTACGAAGGATTAAGAAAAGGAATGCCTTCGCGCAGATCCTCCTGGAGTTATAGGAATGTGGAACTGCCTTTTATCAAATTATCATACTTTGTCATGATTCGTATGATAATTAGAAAAATACTTGGTGAAAAAAACCTTGTTAATTGGATGTACAATCAGATGATATCAAAGTCAGGAACACATAAAACAAGCATTGATGTGGAAAAGATAAATGGCCCGATTCTGTTTATTTCTTCGGCATCTGATGCAGTATGGCCATCTTTGCTTCACTGCAGGAGAGCTTTAAAGAGGCTTCATGAGAAAAAGTTTAAATATTTATGCAAGCATTATACTTATGAAAAGTCGGGTCATATGCTTACTTTGCCGTTTCAATCGATCTCCAGCTTGAAAAAGTGCAATGGATATCTCAAAGAATGGGAAGAAGCATGTATTGATAGTTGGAATCAAACAATTGATTTTTTGGATAAGTGGAGTAAATAAGCGGCAAAATGCCTGAAGTTTAAGGTATCAAGCATTTTTGTTACTTATATTGTCTAATATTTGCTCACTTTCCTTTTTACTTGAAAACAATCTGAAAGCAGTAATTATAGCACCAAAGATACATAGTGCGCAGGCACAGATGTACACATATTTCATACCATACATGAAGACGTCGCTCCTGCCCTTCACATAATCTATTACACGGTAACCTATTTTATGACTCATTCTATTGTATAGAAGCAGTGTTGAGAGTGATGTACCTAAAACAAAGCCGAGATTTCGAACAAGGGCATTGACGCTTCCTGCTATTCCTAATTTATCTTTAGAAACTGTCGACATTATAAGAGAATTGTTTGGTGACTGAAACATTCCGTTTCCAAGGGTCATTATGATTATAAATACTACAATCATGATTATTGCAGAATTCTGAGTAAGTGTGGATATTAAAAATAGTCCTACACTTGTAAGTACAAGCCCTATCAAAGTCAGCACTTCAGATCCTATCCTGTCAGATAAATGACCGCTTAAGGGAGCTACTACGGAAAGTACTATAGGTGATACCATCATATACAAACCTGTGACGGAGGGAGAAAGGCTCATTGCATCTTCAAAGTAAAACGGAAGTATTATATTTGATGCACTTATTGAAACGAAAGATACAAACCCGCAGATTATACTTATAGAAAAAAGACTGTTACTAAAAATATCAAGCTGAAGAAGAGGATACTTTTCTTTTTTTTCAGAGTATATAAATAAAATAAAAGCTATTATTGATATTATAAATGCAGATATCATAGCTGGATTTTTGTAACCAATAGTTTGTCCATGTACTAGAGCTCCAAACATAAGTACTGCAAACACTATAAAAAGTATAGATCCCTTTATATCAAATTTTTCATCTGCAACTTTAGTGCTTTGGGGAAATATTTTAAGAGAAATCAGGAAGACTATTATTCCGATAGGGACATTTATGAGAAAAATATATTTCCAGCTTGCGATGGATATAATAAATCCTCCAAGCGGTGGGCCTGCCATTCCTCCGAGAGCTACAAAGGTGCCTACTATTCCAAGAGCACTTCCCCTCTCATTTGCAGGAAATACTTGGGTTATTATACCTTGATTCGTGGCCATTGTAGCTGCTGCGCCAATTGCCTGCAGTGATCTTGCCGCTATTAAAAAAGTAAGGGAATTGGTTAAACCGCACAAAAGAGATCCCACAGAAAACAGTATTACCCCAAATCTGAACATTTTGGTTTTTCCCTTTATGTCTCCAAGTCTTCCAAATATCAAAATGGTAGCAAGAATGGTAATTAGAAATCCTGTAACAACCCACTCTATACTTGCCATTGGTGCATTTAATTTAATAGACATGTCAGGCAGAGCTACATTTATTATACTTCCATCTAAGGTTGACATAAATGTAGCTGATACAACGGTGAACAGGATAAGCCATCTTTTACTGTATGTGTTGTTTTTTACTGTATTCAAAATTTTCACCTTCTAACTAATATTGTTTTATAGTAAAAAATCCTCTGCTTTAAGCTTGACAGAGGATTTTTTAGATTACTTAAAGTATTCCTGACCAAGCAGATCAGCTGTGAGAATAGCATCATACAGTTGGTCGGAAGTTACATCACCAACCAGGTTATGTATAGTTTCTCCAGGAACACAAGCTTTTTCAGCTGCTATGTGAACTCTTGACTCATCAGTTACACCTAATTCTTTTAGTGTAATAGGAAGTCCTACACTGTAACAGAAATCCATAACTGTTTTCAACTCATCTTTTGGTGCATTTTCAAGTATGAGTTGAGTGATTGTTCCGAAGGCTACAAGTGATCCATGCATTGTATTTTCGCATTCTTTAAGTGCAGTAAATCCATTGTATACTGAATGTGAAACTGCAAGACCGCCATTGTCTGCACCTACACCACTTAGGTATACATTAGCCTCGATAATTGCCTCTAAAGCAGGTGTTATCAAGTGTTTTTCGCAGGAAAGTTTTGCTTGATATCCGCATTTTATGAGTGTTTTGTAGCAGAGGCTGCAAAGTGCCATTGCGGATAATGCTATGCCGCCGTTTTCAAGACTCGGTGAATCGGTTCTTGTGCAGGCTCTCGCTTCAAAGTAAGTTCCAAGTGCATCTCCCATTCCGGCAACAAGAAATTTTACAGGAGCATTTGCAATTATTTTACTGTCTACTATGACAGCCTCTGGATTTTTGGGATAGAAGAGGTAATTGTCAAAGGTTCCATCATCATTGTATATTACTGAAAGACCAGTGCAAGGTGCGTCTGTAGCGGTAACTGTTGGAATAACTACTACAGGGCATTTCTCATAGTGTGCAGTTGCTTTTGCAGTGTCAATTGCGGATCCTCCGCCAACACCTACAACTACGTCTATTTTTTCATCTCTGACTATTTTTCTCATTTTTTCAATTTCACTTTTTGAACTTATGCCGCTGAAAATTTCAAAATGAAGTTTTGAGTCAAAATCACCAAAACTTTTTTCGATTTTTTCGTGACAATATTTATATCCACTTTTACTGCATATAAACAGATAGGAAGAACCAAGATCTTTTGTTTCCTTATAGAAATGTAACAATGCGTCTCTACCCTGAATGTATTTGAGTGGAGCTCTTAATAATTTTAATACTGCCATAAATAAAACACCCTTTCTAAGAATATTATTTAACGTAATTTTAAGTATAATACATTATTATAAAATAAATAGTATCATTTTTTTCAAAAGGTAGCAATTGATTTATATGTTAAAATAGTCTAAAATTTGATTAAGGCTATTTTTATTACAGAGAGGTGTAAATATGGATAAAAAGCGTATTACGTTAGATTTGGGAAATATAAAAGAATATGTCGATGAACAAGAAATTCAAAATTTGGCGTCGTTTGTTTCAGTGGCACATAAGATGCTGCATGACAAAACTGGAGTCGGTAACGATTTTCTGGGATGGACTGATTTGCCTGTAAATTATAATAAAAAAGAATTTGAGAAAATAAAAGAGTGTGCAAAAAAAATAAGATCTGATTCAGATGTATTTATAGTTATAGGAATTGGTGGCTCCTATCTTGGATCACGAGCTGCTATAGAAATGCTAACAAATACTTTTTATAATAATGTTTCTGAAAAGGAAAGAAAATCACCAGCTGTTTTTTATGTAGGAAATAATATAAGTTCTACATATATGGCAGATCTTTTAGAACTTATATCCAAAAAGGATATATCTATAAATGTTATTTCAAAATCTGGAACTACAACAGAGCCTGCCATAGCATTTAGAATATTCAAGAAGCTTCTCGAAGAGAAATATGGAAAAGATGGAGCAAGAGGCAGAATATATGCGACAACCGACAAAAGCAGAGGCGCACTAAAGTCACTTGCTGATGCAGAGGGGTATCAAACATTTGTAATTCCAGATGATGTTGGGGGAAGATATTCTGTACTGACACCAGTTGGACTTCTTCCTATAGCAGTGGCGGGAATAGATATAGATGAGATAATGCAGGGTGCAGCTGATGCCAGAGATGAATACGATGTGGATGATATTCAAAATAATTATGCCTATAGATATGCAGCGGTTAGAAATGTACTTTTCAGAAAAGGAAAAACTATAGAGATGCTTGTTAATTTTGAGCCATGTCTACATTATTTTGGAGAATGGTGGAAGCAGCTTTATGGCGAAAGTGAAGGAAAGGACAACAAAGGACTTTTTCCTGCAGCAGGTGATTTCTCAACGGATCTTCATTCAATGGGACAATATATACAGCAGGGAATGAGAATATTGTTCGAAACTTTTATAAATGTGGAGAATCCGAGAAAAGAGATTATTGTAAAAGAGGATGAAAAAAATCTTGATGGACTTAATTTCCTTTCTGGAAAATCCATGGATTTTGTAAATCACCAGGCGTTTAGGGGCACGGTTTTGGCTCATAATGACGGAGGAGTTCCGTCTGTGGTTTTGAATATACCGGAGTTGACTCCATATTATTTTGGAAACGTAGTATACTTCTTTGAAAAAGCTTGTGCCTTAAGTGGATATTTGAATGGAATAAATCCATTTGATCAACCGGGAGTTGAAGCTTACAAAAAGAATATGTTTGCACTTCTTGGAAAGCCTGGATATGAAGATAAAAAGGCTGAACTGGAAGATAGATTAAAATAAGCAGTAGGAAGTTTTCCCATTTCATAGTTTTTCTCTTTGAAGTGGGATTTTTTAATCATGGGGAGGTACAATTTATGAAGAAAGTATTTTTAAAGTATTTTGTATTTTATATTGTTGTTCTTTGTCTGGTAAATGCTTTGAATATAAAAAGTTCCGATTTATTTGGGATATGTAAAATTATTCTGGAATCTATTTTGGGAGGTGCAGTTCTATCAGGAATAACTGTACTTTTAAAGATAAATTTTTTAAGAAACAATAAGGAGAAGCTGAGAGAACACAAGAAGAAAGAAAGAGGTAACAAATAAAAATGAAAATATTGGTGGATGCTGATGCGTGTCCCGGGAAAAAAATAATAGAGGGTACAGCTTCAAAAAATAGTATTGCTGTTTATATGTACTGTGATATAAGTCATATTATAACGAGTAGCTACAGTACAATAAAATACGTTGACAAGGGATTTCAAAGTGCAGATATGGCTCTTGTAAATGATGTATGTGAAAATGATATAGTTATAAGCCAGGATTATGGTGTTGCAGCAATGGCACTTTCAAAACGGGCATATGTTATAAGTCCGAAAGGATATGTTTATGATGATGGGAACATTGACAAACTTTTGTTTGAAAGACACATATCTTCAAAAATAAGAAGGGCGGGAGGAAAAACATACAATCCAAAAAAACGGACTGCGGAGGATGACAAAAGACTTGAAAATCAGCTCATTAAAATTATAAATGAGAAAAAGACTATTACATAATATGGAATTATAGTATAATTAAAATTAATATTATGTACTCGTTTGGGGGATGATTTAATGAATGAACTGACTATAAATTGCAGTCTTGAAAATCCTGATAGAGATAAAAAAAAGGTTATTATAGATGTAGAAAATGATTTTAAAGAGGATATGCTTTATAAATATATTATAGGATGCGGTGGGATATGGAAGGTTCTTAAAAATTTCACAACAGAGAGAAGCGTTGTGTGGATTCCGGATGGTGATGGAAAGTATATAGTCATGATTCAGGCCAAGAAAGACGGCAGCAGTAAAAGCTTTGACTATATATCAAGAATGAATTATATAATAGGCGATATCAGGGAAAAATTAATAAAAGGCATTATTTTGGATAAAGAACGTTATACTCTTGGGGACAAAATAAAAGTTATTGTGGATGCACAAAAGTATCCTCTTATGTTCAGATATTGGATAAAAGTTGACGGACAGTGGAGGCTTGTAAAAGATTATTCTTCTGAAAATACATTTACATATACTGTCAGGTCGGAAAGCGATGGGGAGATACTTGTAGAGTGCAAGGATGTATGTTCTAAAAATGATTTTGACGACTTTAAAAAAGCAGCATTTTGTGTGCATAGGATAAAAAAGCCTGAGATTATTGATTTCAAATGCTTAAACAAGGAGCTTATATCGGGGTCGGAAATAAGCTTTCAAGTATTGTCGGAATATGAAGAAGATAGGACAGTGCTTTATAAATTTTTCAAGATAAATTCAAGTGGTGAAGCTATATGCATTCAAAACTACTCTACGATGAGGACTGTAAGCTATGTTGAGGAGAATGAGGGGAAGTACAAATTATTGTGCTTTGTGAAAGATATGTATTCGAAAAATAAATTTGATGACAGAGCGGTACTTAATTTTGAAATAAAAAAATACAGTCCTATATTTATAAAGAGTTTTACCACGGATTTAAGTTCACCTCAGCTTACAAACACAGATGTAACTATAACAACGGATGTTATTGGAGGAAAGGAACTTTTATACAGATATGTTGCTGAAGGCCCTGAAAATCAGGATTCGGGATATATAAGATCCTCTAGTTATGTTTGGAGAAGCAGGTTTCCGGGAAAGTATAGGTTGATTTTATTTGTGAAAGATAAATCCTGCAGCAAAGACTATGAAAGTTGTGAAAATATGGGGTTTGTTATAGATGAAAAGAGCAGTGAGCCCGTTAATATAGAAAGCATGGTATTTGATGTAACAGACAAAATTTTAAAAAATCAATCTGTCAAGGCGGTTGTATATGCTTCAGGAGGAAATGATTTAAGGTATGGCTTTATTATAAAGAAATCAGGCAATGTAATAGAAAAAATAGATTATGGATATAAAAACTGGATTCAATTCATACCAAGGGACAGTGGAAACTATGAAATAGAAGCGTGTGTGAGAGACAGTTATTCAGAACGGAAATATGACAGCCACATTATAAAAAGTATAGATGTGTATGATTATATACCAGCAAATATAGATTATATACTTTATCCTATAAGAGAGTATTATATGGTTGGAGACAAGATATTGATATCAATAGTAACGCAGGATACTACGAATGTTTTACTGAAATATGTTCTTGCAATAAATGGGCATATTGTAGAGGAAACTGATTTTATAGAAGAAAAAAGTTATATGCTCATCCCAAAATGCAGTGGAAAATATACCCTGGAGGTCATGGCTAAAAATATAAAAAGCAGTGCTGTTTTTGATTGTAAGAAACGGCTGAACATGCAAATAAGGGAAACCGTACCTATTACTGAAACAAAACTTGTGTGTCAAAAAAACAGATATATTGTAAATGAACCTGTGACTTTTTATGTTCATAATGAAGGAGGAAGAAACTCACTCTATGAATTTTATCTTATGGAAAAAGGAAATTGGATGCTTGTACAGAGCTACAGCAGGAAAGACAATTATACTTTTATACCTTTCAATTCAGAAGAATATAAAATAATGGTACTTTGCAAAGATGAGTTCAGCAGGGATGTTTATGAAGATTATGATATATTTACATTTAAGGTGATATAAAGTTTGGTAGTGTATTTACGATAAAATTATTAAGGATTAATAAGTGTTATCGATTTTAGGCAGGTGAAAAAATGAGTATAAAAAATATACAGGATACTAAAAGTACAGATTACGATTATGCAAAAAAAATGTTGGAATTTCAGATGATGACTCAAATATTGAAGAGTTCAGTTGAAGATTCAAATTCTTTTGAGTTTATGATGCAGTGTTTGACTAATTCAATTACGGATTCTAGTGGGAATATAGACTTGTCAAAACTTGATATTGGTGATAATGATCTTAAAAATCTTGGATATGGCGGGGGAGAAAGACTTAATAAAATTTATTCAGGAGTAAAAGAGGATGTAAAAAGTGGAAATGCAACTATAGATGAAGCAGTTGAAAATGCTTCGAGAAAATATGGTGTTGACAAGAATTTAATAATGGCAGTTATCAAGCAGGAGTCGGATTTTAATCCGAATTCAACGTCTGGAGCCGGAGCACAGGGACTTATGCAGCTTATGCCATCTACTGCAGCTGAACTTGGCGTTACTAATTCCTATGATGTTCAGCAGAATGTAGATGGGGGAACAAAGTATCTTAAGGAAATGCTTAATATGTATGGAAGCTCGAAGGAGATGGCTCTGGCTGCTTACAATGCAGGTTCGGGGACGCTTAGTTCGAGAGGAGTTACGAACTCATCCCAAATTTCAAGGCTGCCTTATGAAACAAGAGATTATGTCAAAAAAGTAATAGGATACTATAATAATAATAAAACAGTCTGATGACAGGCTGTTTTATTTGTTTATATGTTATAATATATTATAAAACTAGAAGAGGATGTTGAATAATATGGAAAGGCTTGATAAAGTTCTTGCGAATTTGGGTTATGGAAGTAGAAAGGAAGTAAAAAGTATAATCAAGGACGGACGTATAAAAATAAATGGGAACATTGCGGATAATAGCTCTGCCAAGATTGATACAGACAGGGATAAAATAGAGTTTGATGATAATCTTGTGGATTACAGGAAACACATATACATTGTTATGAATAAGCCTGCGGGAGTTGTTTCAGCTACACATGACAATTATGATGAAACTGTAATAGACATCCTTGATCCAAAATATGCGGTATTCGATCCATTCCCGGTTGGAAGACTTGATAAAGATACTGTGGGGCTTCTTATTATAACAAATGACGGAGAGATGAACCATAGAATGATATCACCAAAGTGGAACATGGATAAAGTGTATTATGCAGAGATCGACAAAAGATTGAATGATGATGATGTAAAGCTGTTTCATGATGGAGTAGTTCTTGATGACGGATATAAATGTTTGCCTGCAAAGCTTGATATATTGAAATCAGATAAAGATGGAGCAATGGCCGAGGTAACTGTCCACGAAGGCAAATTTCATCAGGTAAAAAGAATGTTTGAAAGCATTAAAAAAAATGTAGTGTATCTTAAGAGAATAAAATTCGGACCTATAGAACTTGATGACAGCATGAGAGAGGGAGATTATAGAGAATTGTCCGAAATTGAGTTGAAAAATGTTATGAATATGGTTAATATGCAGTAATATTATCATATGTAATATAAAATTAACAAATATATTTTTACAAATAACTTGATAATTTTATCATGGTTTACTATAATGATATTGCAAAGGTAAATATAAAGGATAAATAGCCCCCTTTTTATTTATGAGCAAACAGCCTATGCCCCAATGGGCTGTTTTTATTTTGCTTTAATTAATTCAAATATTATCGAATATGCATAAGTTAAATTATTTATGATTTTATGGATTAATGTGTTAATACATGATAGAATTAAATTAATGTAACTTAAAAGAATATAAGGAGTTGAGCCTATGAAAGAGTATGAGTCCAGACTTCAAAGTGATCAAATGGATTATTTGTGTGAAGCTGTACTTTCTCTTAAAACCAAGGAAGAGTGTTATAGATTTTTTGATGACATATGTACCATAAATGAAATAAAATCTCTTGAACAGAGGCTTCAGGTTGCGAAAATGCTCGAAAATAAAAAAACATATGTTGACATAGCTTCAAAAACGGGTGCAAGTACTGCAACTATAAGTAGAGTCAACAGATGTTTAAATTATGGAAGCGATGGTTACAAAATAGTCCTTGAACGACTGAAAAGCAAATAAAACATTATTTATTGAATGTGCCTTTAAAAGCACATTTTTCTGTTTTACCTGATTAAATTATGCCTAAGATGTTATAATATAAAACATAAAGATAGGATAAAACAGGGAGAGGAAATTTTATGGATTTAAAGGATCTTTTGAATAAGGAACAGTATAATGCAGTAAATATTATAGAAGGGCCGCTTCTGATACTTGCAGGAGCCGGTTCTGGAAAAACAAGAGTACTTACATACAGGATATTTCATATGGTGACTGATTTAAATATATACCCTTCTAAAATTCTTGCCATAACATTTACGAACAAAGCAGCTGGTGAAATGAAAGAAAGACTTAGAAAATTAATTGGAAGTGAAGTTGACCGTATGTGGATATCAACTTTTCATTCCAGTTGTGTAAGGATACTTAGACGTGAAATAGATAAGCTCGGGTATAACAAGAATTTTGCCATATATGACAGTTACGACCAGAAAGTTCTTGTAAAACAGTGTATGGATGAGCTTGGTATAGACGAGAAATATATAAGCTCACGGGAAATAATAAGCAAGATAAGTAATCAGAAGGACAATCTTGTGTCATCTACCAAATATAAGCAAATGAATGAAAACAGTCAAAATCCAAGGCTTGATAAAATTGCGGATGCCTATATTCTGTATCAGAAGAAACTTAAGAGCAACAATGCACTTGATTTTGACGATCTTATATATAAAACAGTACAGCTTTTTAGAGAACATGAAGATGTGCTTGAGTTCTATCAAAGAAAGTTCAAGTATATAATGGTGGATGAGTATCAGGATACTAACAAATCGCAGTACCAGTTTGTGAATCTTCTTGCAGGACAGCATAAAAACATATGTGTTGTAGGTGATGATGACCAGTGTATTTATGAGTGGCGTGGTGCGGATGTAAGAAACATACTTGACTTTGAGAAAGATTACCCTGATGCGAGAGTAATAAAACTCGAACAGAATTATAGATCCAAAGGAAATATTTTAAAAGCGGCAAACAGTGTAATAAGCAACAACTCTGACAGAAAGAAAAAGACTTTAAGGACAAGTAATGACGACGGAGAAAAAATAAAGATATACAGAGCATATTCTGATATGGACGAGGGAGTTTATGTTGCTAATCAGATAAAAGAAATTCAAAAAAGTCAAAGTAAAAATTACAGCGATTTTGCAGTGCTCTATAGAACAAATGCCCAGTCAAGGATATTTGAAGATGTATTTATGAAATACAATATACCATACAGGATAATTGGAGGACTTAAGTTTTATGACAGGAAGGAAATAAAGGACATAATATCGTATTTAAAATTCATAAACAATCCTCTTGACGATGTTAGTCTTAGAAGAATAATAAACGAGCCAAAAAGAAATATAGGAAATAGTACGGTTGAAAAAGTAATGCAATTTGCAAGTTCAATGGATGAGTGTATGTATAGTGTTTTACTTGACATAGAAGAAGTTATCACGCTTTCAAAGAGGAGCATGTCTTCTGTAAAGAAGTTTGTAAGTCTTATAAACAGTTTTATAAAAAGCAGGGATGAGGTATCCGTATCAAATCTTATAAAAGAAATAATTGATACAACAGGATATCTTGATAAACTTAAATCGTCTAAAGACCCTGATTCAATAAGCAGGATTGAAAACCTCAAGGAGCTTGTATCGGCTGCCGTGGAATTTGAAACTTCTTCGGAAGACAAGTCCTTGTCTGCATTTCTTGAGAAAGTTACACTTGTGTCTGATATAGATAATTTTGATGAGAATGCGGATACGGTTGTAATAATGACTGTACACAGTGCAAAAGGTCTTGAATTTCCTGTTGTATTTATGGTGGGAATGGAAAACGGAATATTTCCGGGAAATCAGTCCATGGATAATCCGTGTGAGATGGAAGAATCGCGAAGATTATGTTATGTCGGCATAACAAGAGCCAAGGAGAGACTATACATGACATCTGCACAAAGTAGAAGGGTTTTCGGAAGAATGGCGGCTTATGGTGAATCTGATTTTATAGATGAAATATCTTCAAATTTAAAAGAGTATGATAATATAAAGGATAAAAAGTTTAATACGGGCAGTCCTGCAAAGAAAAATTATTCGTGGGCTTCTGGAAATTCCAAGGGGAGAGATACAGTAAAGGTAGTTTCAGCTTTGGAATTCAAACAGGAAAACCCTGCATATAAAGTCAGTCCAAATGCGTTAAAGGCAGAGGATGTAAAGGCGGGAATAAAAGTAAGGCACAATAAATTTGGAATAGGAACAATAGTAAGCGTAACTAAAGCTGGATCGGATATGAAATTGACTGTAGCTTTTGACAAAAGGGGTATAAAGAATCTTATGTACGGAGTAGCACAACTTGAAGCTGTATGATATTGAGGTGGTAACTTTGAATAAAAATGATGACAACGTAAAAAAGATAGAAAGTATCATAAAGGAGTTGAATAGATATTCATATGAGTATTATGTTCTTGACAATCCTACCATATCTGATGGTGAATATGATAAAAAATATGATAAACTTGTAGAACTTGAGAAGGAAACAGGAATTGTACTGCCGGATTCTCCAACTCAGAGGGTTGGAGATGTAGTACTTCAAAAATTTGATAAATATGTTCACAAAAACAGATTATGGAGTATGGACAAGGCTCAGAGCGTACAGGCGATACGTGAGTGGCATGAGAGAAATCAAAAATTTGTAAATGAATATAATTTGACTCATGAGGATAAGCTTCCAAAGCTAAAATATATACTGACCAAAAAGTTCGACGGACTTACAATAAACTGCACTTATGATGAAAATGGAGCACTTGTGAAAGCGGCTACAAGAGGTACAGGGGAAATAGGAGAAGATGTTACAGAACAGGTAAAGACTATAACTTCCATACCACTCAAGATAAAAAACAATAGTGTAATAGAGGTTCATGGAGAGGCCATAATGACAAAGAGGGCTTTTGAAGATTACAATAAAAATTCGGATGTATCCCTTAAAAATTTAAGAAATGGTGCTGCAGGTGCACTTAGAAATTTAAATGTACGTGAAACCGCAAGAAGGAAATTATCTGCATTTTTTTATGATGTAGGGTATAACGAAGGAAATCCTTTTGCTACCTATGGCGAAATGATGGACTTTATAAAAAGAATGGGATTTCCACAAGATTCATATATTAAAGAGTGTAGTACTATTTTGGAGATTGAGGAAGAGCTTTCAAATATAAATAATATAAGAAATGATCTTCAATATGATATAGATGGAGTTGTAATTGTTATAGATGATATGAAGACAAGGGAAATGCTTGGATATACAGTAAAATTTCCGAGATGGTCAATTGCATATAAGTTTGAAGCTGAAGAAACTACAACGGAACTTTCGGATGTTGAATGGAATGTTGGAAGAAGCGGAAGAGTTACACCTACTGCAATTCTTGAGCCGGTGGAACTTGCAGGTGCAACCATAAAAAGAGCTACTTTAAATAATATAGACGATATAAGACGAAAGGGAATTAAAAAAGGGTGCAGAGTATTTGTAAGAAGATCCAATGATGTCATACCTGAAATTACAGGAGTTGTCGAGGAAAGCTCCTCTGATGGGATTGAAATTGAAGTCCCTGAATTTTGCCCGTATTGCGGAAGTGAACTTGTACAGGATGGAGTGCATTATTTTTGTGAAAATACAATGTCATGCAAGCCCCAGCTTGTAAAAAGCATAGTCCATTTTGGAAGCAGGGAAGCTATGAATATAGAGGGATTTAGTGAGAAGACGGCAATGCAGCTTTTTGAAAAAATGAATATAAAGTCAATACCGGATCTTTTCAGAATAAGCAGGGATAAACTTATGGAACTTGATAAATTTGGAGAAAAAAAATCTCAAAATCTCCTGGATTCCATAGAGAAGAGTAAAAAGTGTGATCTTGCTTCATTTATCTATGCACTTGGAATTCCAAATGTAGGGAAAAAGACGGCAGTAGACCTTGCATCGAAATTTAAAAGCCTTGATGCTGTAAGAAATGCAAGTTACGATGAACTTGTAAATATACAGGATATAGGAGATACGGTTTCAAATTCTATAGTAGAATTTTTCAAACAGGATAATATAATAAATAGTATAGAAGAACTTATAAGACTTGGAGTAAAACCTTACTTTAATGAGAGCAGGGTTATAGAAAGTGAGTTTTCAGGAAAAACAGTAGTTGTAACAGGAAAACTTAAGAAGTATACAAGATCTTCGATAAAACAAAAACTTCGTGAACTTGGTGCAAATGTATCGGAAAGTGTAAGTGGAAAAACGGATTGTGTTATTGCAGGAGAATCTGCAGGCTCAAAATATGATAAGGCATTGAAACTTGGAATTACCATATTAAGTGAAGATCAATTTGAAAATATGGTATGATTGATTTTGTATTTACAAACAGTATAAAAAGGGTTATCATAAATTTATTATGATTAAACTTAACCTTTGTAATTTGATTATCGGAGGATAAAAATGAAAAATGCACTGAATTTTTTAGGATGGATAGGTGTAATTTTTACTATTGCTGCGCTTGTATTAACACTTTTAACTACATATCAGTTTTTGTATATAAGTTATTTTAATGGCTATTATACATTGCAGTTGTGCATGGCTTTGACCATGGCAATATGGTCTGTAAACATGTTTGTAAGAAAGAAAGATTTTAAGAATTTTTTGTATCCGCTTACATGCGTGTTAATAGCCTGTGTTACTATGTTCTTTATTTATATGAGAGTTTATTGATTTACTTTTGAGACATTTTATTATGTCTCTTTTTTGATTTGAAAATTTATAAGTATTAATGGAATCTAAAAATAAGAGATCAGATGGTCTTTTTATTTTTATCTTCAAAATTATTGCATGTATTTTCCGATGGGGATAAGGTATTGCATTTTTCAGATATGCTGTGAAGATGTTCTTTTATCTGTTCTAAAAGATAATTTTTATATCTAATCTGCGAGAGAGTTTGTTTTGCAATTATAAAACCCCATATAAGTATGAAAGTTAGAGTGCACATGGCAATAATTCCTATGATTTCTACTGTAAATAGCATTTTATTTTTCCTCCGTAACATAAAAATACTTACTTACATTATAGCATAATATGACAACTGTGGGACTTATGTTTAATTTTAATATATGTGTCAATAATTAAAAGAGGAGAATTTATTATTGCCGAGGAGAAGTTTATGAAAAAATTTATTTGTATGATAATTTTTACATGTGTTATTGTTGTATCTTTGGGAAGTGTTTCTGTAGAAAAGAAGGTAAAACAAACCGAAGGCAGCAATTACGAAAATTCCATAGTGTATAATATTGATAAATTTCCTCGTAATTTGATTATGACTGATTCTTATAATGTACGTCAGAAAGATTTGCTTTCAAATATTTTTTCAGGACTTGTTTCAATTGATGAAAATGGAAATATAATACCTGATATTGCAGAAAAATGGAGTGTAAACAAAGATAAGACACAGTATACATTTACCATAAGAAAAGATGCAAGATGGAGTAATGGAAAAAGCATAACATCAGATGATTTTCAAGAATTTTTCTCGAAAATACTTAGTGCGAATACAAGGAATATCTATGAAGATCAACTTAAATGTATATTTGGAGTTGAAGATTACAGGAAGGGAACCAAAGGTTTTGAAGACGTTGCAATAAAGGCTCTGAACAAGAGGACGCTTCAAATAAGGCTTAATTATCCCTGTGAGTATTTTTTGAATATAATGGCACAACCTATTTATTCATTGAGAAAAATAGATAATAATTTATCAACATGGAAGAAGAAATATAAAGAGATACCTTACTCTGGAAGCTTTGTAATAGATAAAATATTCGAGAATGGAGACATACAAATAAAGAAAAACAAAAATTATTGGAATAGCAAAAAAGTTAAAAATACAAAAATAACAATGACCGCGCTGGACAGCGGTGAAAGTGCGCTTGCTGCATTTGAGAACAACAATGTAAGTGTGTTTACCAATCCACCGATAAGTGAATTGAAAAATATTAAAAATGCAGTGGTTGTACCAACTTATGGTGAGCAAGCATTAATATTCAATATGAAGAAGCAGAGGGCAATCAGCAGTGCATATTTTAGAAAAGCAGTAGCACTGTCAGTCGACAGAAAGAATATATCACAAAATTTACTTGGAAACAGGGTTGATCCAGCTTCTGTATATATACCGTATAGCAGACAGATAACATACAAGGAACTTGTCCCAGACAATCAAATGGCAGAGGAATCCTTGAAAAAGGCTGATTATGAATATGATAATGTGAATTTCAAAATAATATATGTAAATACTGTAGAGAATAAAAGAATATGTGACTCAATAGCGGATAATATAAAAAATACGTTAAATATAGATGCAAAGGCCTATGGATATACGAAAGATGAGTTTGCAAAAAAAATAAAAGGAAATGATTATGACATGGCTGAAGTTGATTTTAGAGGAAATTACTATTATCCTATTGAACTTCTCCAAAATTTTGAGACGGATTCTAAATTGAATTTCGGAGGCTACAACAGCAGGGAATTCGATGCAAAAATATTACAGGCAACTTTTGAAAATGATGATGCTAAAAGGCTTAAGGAGCTCTATGAAGCACAGGATATGCTTCTTGACAGCAGCGTTGTAATTCCATTGTATTTTGATAATACTATAATTTGCACCAAAAATTATGTCAAAGGTGTATACATGAACAAACTTGGAAATATAAAATTTGATAGGGCTTATCTATCCAGGTAAACCCTACACTTGATTATAAATCCATCTTCAGCACATGAAGGGATAGAAAAAATATAAACATATTTCTGTATGCATCAAAGGATGTTTTAGGAGATTTGAAATTTTCTTTTTTACGGCTATAGCTTACGTGTTTTGCAAATACTGGTGCAAGTTCACAGTTTTCTGGAGATGATATGGAAAGTGTTCTAAAATTTTTTTCCTCGATGAGATCTTCAGATTTCATTGAAAAATTTTTATATCTTTCTGAGTTGCTTAAACCTGGGGCTTCCGGCCAGCTTAGAATCAGACCTGAATCTACAACTTGATTGTTGAATATATCAAGAGCTATTGTACTACTGCCGTTTTTTTGAAGATTCATATCTGAATCAATAAGACAGCATGTCAGGTATAGCATTACCTCAAGTGAGGAAAATTCTATGTTCTTTTCAGAAGTGTTTTTTATGAATATACCTTTTTCAGTATCATACAAATCTATAATTTTTTTATAGATAAAATCTGCATTTTCCTTTGCTTTTATAAAATTTGTAGATTTATATATGAGCATGTAATTTATATAATTCATACAATCATTTTCGAGACTGTTTTTTTTACTGAGCGTGAGGGGATATTCATCGCCATAGTATTTTTCAAATATGAGCTCGGAAATATCGAGCATAAGTTTTTTGCAATCAGTATTTTGAGAATAATCATAAAATATATTAAGTGAGAAACAGAGTCTTGTAAGCTCTGAAAATGATTGAGTATAGATATCATCTTTCAGTTCAATGAGCATATTCAGTATATCGGTAGAAAAATTTTTAAACTGGTCTATTTCATATTTGTCTTTAAGCAGGATACTGCATTTGTAGTAAGCTGCCATGAGAAGAGCCTGAGTTGAAAAATTGAATTTTCGATCCCTTTCTGTAAATTTTAGTTCATCGGGATAGGAACTTCTTTCATACTTCTTGTCTACAAATACACCTTGATTTGTTCTAAAATGGAATGCGTAAAATTCAAGCTGTTTTTTAGATAAATAGTTATATAGATCTGATAATGCGTACTTGTTTTTATCTATATCCTTAAATGAAGTGTAGTAATTTCCAAGTTCCATTAAACAAAGGGTCATTAGTGCATTGCTGTCTATGTTTATCTCCTTTTTGAACTTTTCTTCATTCCAGCATAGTTTGTCGTTTATATTTATCAAGTTTGGATTTGCTTTCCTGTATATGCATAAGAGTGGAGAAAGGTCTTTAAATGTGGTAATATCAAAATTAGGTATATTTTTGGTCTTGGAATCTTTAAACTGCAAACAAATCCCGCATTTTGAATAAAGCACTATTTGCTTAAGTGATTCTTTTGATAAATAAAAAAGCTGAGATTTTATATTATCGGGATTTATTTTATTGATTTTTAAGAACGGGCCTATATATTTCAAAATATTACACCTACCATAAATTAATCCTCATATTAATAATATGGGATTTGTTTAAAAATAGTGACTAGTTATTAACAGGAGAGGAAGAAAATTTTATGAAGATTGGAAAGTTGGATTGGGACGACCTTAAAAAACTTATACAGCAAAATAGAAGTGTTTCCAGGGACGATGTAAGAATAAAAAGCGGTATCGGAGAGGACTGCAGTGTAATTAGCTTTGGAGACATGGAATGTGTTGTATCTACTGATCCAATAACGGGAGCTGAAAAAAACGGTGGAAAATTGGCTGTAAACATAAATTGTAATGATATAGCTTCATCAGGTGTAGAGCCGGTTGGCATACTTGTTACGATTCTTGCGCCTGAGGGTTCTACTCTGGATGATATAAATAATATAATGAAACAGGTTGATGATGAGACCAAAAAGCTGAATTTGGAAATACTCGGTGGTCATACTGAAGTGACAAATGCTGTAAATAGAATGGTTATATCGTGTACTGCAATTGGAAAGGGAAATAAGGGAACAGCAGTTGCCACGTCAGGTGCAAAACAGGGAGACGACATAGTAGTAACCAAGTATTTGTGTCTTGAAGGTACAAGTATAATTGTAAATGACCATGAAAAAGAGCTTGGAAGTCTCCTCTCGAAAGAAGAAATAAAAGAGGCAAAGTCATATATGAAAAGTGTGAGCGTACTTAGAGAAGGTATGATATGTGGAAAATTTGGTGTTAATTCAATGCATGACATAACAGAAGGCGGCATGCTCGGAGGAATATGGGAAATAGCCAAGGCAAGCAATACCGGATTCAGGATATATAAAGATAAAATGCCTGTTACAAAGGTAACAGAAAAAATATGTAGCGCATATGGGATAGATCCACTTAGACTAATTTCCTCTGGAAGCATGCTTGTGACTGTCGAAGATGGGACAGCTCTCGTAAGGAAACTGGAAGATGATGGAATAAAGGCTTGTGTCGTAGGAAAAATTACAAAAGAAAAAGGTATATTGATAGATGGTCTGCGCGAAATTGAGATTGAACCACCTAAAAGGGATGAACTTTTTGCATTTAAAGAAAAACTTAAAAAAGTTTTCCATGGATGATGTATAATAGTTAAATGTAAAATCGATTTTATTTAAAAGAGTTAATTAGTATTTCATGTTGGAGGTATAAGTAATGCGAGTTGATGGCAGAAAAGACGACCAGGTAAGACCTGTCAAGATATTTAGACATTATACAAAATACGCGGAAGGTTCGGTTTTTATAGAAACAGGTGATACAAAGGTAATATGTACTGCATCTATAGAAGACAGGGTGCCTCCATTTCTTAGGGGGAAGAATGAGGGATGGATTACCTGTGAGTATAATATGCTCCCAAGGGCTACGCAGGTGAGAAAAATAAGAGACATATCTAGAGGAAAAATTGATGGAAGAACAATGGAAATACAAAGAATGATAGGAAGAGCTCTAAGGTCTGTTGTTGATCTCAAGGCTATGGGTGAGAAGACTATTTGGATTGATTGTGATGTTATACAGGCAGATGGTGGGACAAGGACAGCGTCAATATCAGGAGCCTTTGTTGCACTTGTAGATGCAGTCAATAGACTTCACAAGAGAAGTCCTTTCAAGGTATATCCAGTACGTGATTTTGTAAGTGCTGTAAGTGTAGGAA
This sequence comes from Clostridium pabulibutyricum, assembly GCF_058242705.1. Taxonomy (NCBI): domain Bacteria; kingdom Bacillati; phylum Bacillota; class Clostridia; order Eubacteriales; family Clostridiaceae; genus Clostridium; species Clostridium pabulibutyricum. Next base: position 72,061 of record NZ_JBZAYZ010000012.1, on the reverse strand, counting down.
TAGTAAACAAAGTCAGACTTCTTGATCTTTGTTATGTGGAGGATTCAAGAGCACAGGTGGACATGAATGTGGTTATGACAGATACGGGAAAGTTTGTTGAAATACAGGGAACAGGGGAACAAAATCCGTTTTCAAGAGAAGACCTTGATGTGCTTCTTAAAATGGCGGAGAAAGGTATAAAGAATATGATACGTGTGCAGAAAGAAAGTTTAAAAATGGATTCCTTGTGGATTGGAACTGGAGGAAAATCATGAAAAAAATTATTATTGCAAGCAACAATGAAAATAAAATCAAGGAGATAAAACAGATATTCTCTGAATATCCGATCGATATAGTTTCAATGAAACAGGAGGGTATAGTAAAAGATATATTGGAAGATGGAACGACCTTTATGGAAAATGCTTTGAAAAAGGCGGAGCAAATTCACGATATATCTGGAGGAATGGTTTTGGCAGATGATTCAGGGCTTATGGTAAAAGGGCTTGATGGCGCACCGGGGGTATACTCTGCAAGATTTTCAGGGGAACACGGGAATGATGCAAAGAACAACGAAAAACTGCTCAGACTTTTGGAAGGCAAAAGTGAAAATGACAGAGCTGCAAAATTTGTTTGTGCCATGGTGCTTATATCCGAGAGCGGCAGCATCCTTAAAGTTCAGGGGGAAGTCTTGGGTGTTATAGCCCACAAAGAAATGGGACAGAATAATTTTGGATATGATCCACTTTTCTATGTACCACAATATTGCATGACATTTGCAGAGATGCCGTCTGAACTTAAAAATTCAATAAGTCATAGAGGAAAGGCACTCAGTGAACTCAAGGATAAACTTAAATCTTTCTTGAAGGAGGTATGAGATTGAGGATAGGAGTAATAAGTGACACGCATAGGTACACTGGAGTAATCAAAAAAGTAATAAAGGTATTTGAAAATCCTGATGTAATAATCCATCTTGGGGATAATGTCCAGGATGTAAGTGCTATAGAAGCCATATATAAAGGGAAAATTATAAATGTAAAGGGAAATTGTGATTTTATGCCTGATGGGCCGGGTGAAATATTTGAAGAAATAGGTGGAAAAAAATTTTTTATAACCCATGGGCACAAGTATGATGTAAAATTCGGTATTGAGAAGTTGAAATATAGGGCTTCTGAACTTGGGGCGGATGTTGTTTTGTTTGGACATACTCATATTTCAAAAATAGTTTTTGAAAATGGTGTATGGTACATTAATCCTGGAAGTCCTTCTCTACCAAGGGATGGTATCAATAGTGTCGCTGTCATAGACATCGAAAATGACAATATAAATGCGTGCATAAAAGAGGTATGAATAAAAAAAAGTTAAAAAAACTAAAATTAACTATTGACGAATTGAATTATATCGTGTAGAATAATCTATGTCGTTGAGTGTTTTGGAAGTTTTCAAGTACGAAGTCAAGAGATTTGTTGATTTCGGGGTGTGGCGCAGATGGGAGCGCGCGTGGTTTGGGACCATGAGGTCGCAGGTTCAATCCCTGTCACCCCGACCATAAATCGTGTATGTGCGGGTGTAACTCAGTGGTAGAGTGCTAGCCTTCCAAGCTAGTTATGAGGGTTCGATTCCCTTCACCCGCTCCAAGACGTGCGTCTTTAGCTCAGTTGGATAGAGCAACGGCCTTCTAAGCCGTGTGCCGGGGGTTCGAATCCCTTAAGACGCACCAGACAAGCGCCATTAGCTCAGTTGGTAGAGCATCTGACTCTTAATCAGGTTGCCCGGGGTTCGAGTCCCCGATGGCGCACCAAAATAATGTGGTGGACGTAGTTCAGTTGGCAGAGCGCCAGATTGTGGTTCTGGTTGTCGTGGGTTCGAGCCCCACCGTCCACCCCAAATAATGGGGTGTAGCCAAGTGGTAAGGCAATGGACTTTGACTCCATCATTCGTAGGTTCAAATCCTGCCATCCCAGCCAATGGTTCACTAGCTCAGTTGGTAGAGCACATGACTTTTAATCATGTTGTCCGGGGTTCAATTCCCCGGTGAGCCACCAATAATTTAGTTTTACAAAGTTAAAAAGTAGTTTAATAATTAAGTCTTTATTACATATGCAGGTGTGGCGGAATTGGCAGACGCACTAGACTTAGGATCTAGCGCCTATGGCGTGGGGGTTCGACTCCCTTCATCTGCACCATTTGAAACAATATTAATCTACATATATGTAAGCGGGAGTGGCTCAGTGGTAGAGCGTCACCTTGCCAAGGTGAATGTCGCGAGTTCGAATCTCGTCTTCCGCTCCATTTTGCGGGTGTAACTCAGTGGTAGAGTGCTAGCCTTCCAAGCTAGTTATGAGGGTTCGATTCCCTTCACCCGCTCCAAATTATGCGTCTTTAGCTCAGTTGGATAGAGCAACGGCCTTCTAAGCCGTGTGCCGGGGGTTCGAATCCCTTAAGACGCACCATTAACAAGCGCCATTAGCTCAGTTGGTAGAGCATCTGACTCTTAATCAGGTTGCCCGGGGTTCGAGTCCCCGATGGCGCACCAATACTTAATGTTCCGGGGTGTGGCGCAGATGGGAGCGCGCGTGGTTTGGGACCATGAGGTCGCAGGTTCAATCCCTGTCACCCCGACCATAATTAAATATTGTACATGCGGGTGTAACTCAGTGGTAGAGTGCTAGCCTTCCAAGCTAGTTATGAGGGTTCGATTCCCTTCACCCGCTCCATTTCTATTTAAAAATCTATTTGGATAATATATCAGCACCCATAGCTCAGTTGGATAGAGTGATGGACTTCGAATCCAGAGGCCGGGAGTTCGAATCTCCCTGGGTGCACCATTAAGCATTGATAACACTAAGCTTCAGCAATTTTAAATTTGCTGATTTTTTTTATTTTAACACATTTTTAACACATAAAAAAATAATGATGCTAAATGATTGTTAAAATAAATCATTTAATGTTTCTGCAGCATCAGTCTTTTGTTTAGGCATAACGTGAGTATATATATCTGCTGTAGTGGAAATACTACTATGTCCTAGGAGCTTTTGAACTGTTTCAGGCCTTGCTTTACGCTCAAATAATTTGGTAGCATATGTGTGCCTTAAACAGTGAAATTTACGATAAGGTACATTTGCCTTTTTTAATAGCCTTCTATACATTTTGGTTAAATTTCTTGCGTATATATTTTTGCCAGTGGGGGTTGCAAATACAAAATTATTATCAATATAACCCACGTTTGTAGATTTTTCTTCCTGCTGTTTTGATTTATGCTCTTCTAGTATGGGAATTAATTTTGAGGGTATGGCTACAGTTCTAACACTATTTTTAGATTTAGGAATTTGTTCTATAGCTTTAAATTCTCTACTTCCGTCATCATTAATTAAACTAACTTGTTTGATTGCTCTTTTTACATGGACTTCTTTTTTTTCAAAATCAATGTCACTCCATTTAAGGCCTAATAATTCACCTTGCCTTAATCCAGTACCTAAGGCCATTAGAAATAGTGCTCTCAATCTATGATTTATTAATATGCTTTCAAATCTATGTATTTCCTCATCCGAGAAAACTTGTACTTCTTCTTTTTTAACATCTTTTAGCCCTGGGATTGTTAATCTTGCACAGGGATTTCTATTAAGGTATCCTTCATCTATTGCATAATTAAAAAATTCCTTTAGTAACTTGTTTAAATTTTTAATTACATTACTGCTTTTAGCAGATTTATATAATAAATTATAATATCTCTGAAGCTGTATGCTCTGGATATTGCAAAGCTTAGAACCATAGATACTATCACTCTTTACATAGTTTCTATATATACCTTCATATCTTTCAAAAGTGGCAGGTTTTATTTTTGATTTCATAACTTCAAATAACCATAAGTGCATGAGTTTACCTAAGGTGACATCCTGAAAATTTACATTAAGCCCATTTTTTATGCCGTTGAGATATTCATTTTTCTTTTTTTCTGCATCTGACTTGTCCTTCCCGTAGAATTGTTTCCTTATAATTTTTCCATTACCGTCGCGGCCAACTACAGCCGTCATTCTATAATATTTTGTTCCGTTTATTTCAATATTAGTTTTTCTGGCCATATTAAATCCCTCCTGAAAATTCAGTATAATAAGCTGACTTCACTTAATATTTTTAGCACCTTTTTTTCTAGCTTCTCTTAAAGTTTTTTTAACAGCTTCGTGAGTGCCATGAAGTAGGCTATATACAACTTCTTTAAATTGTGTATTCTCTGATAGATTAGGTATTTCTGCCCATCTTTTTTTATCTGGAAGTGAATAATTTGCAGTTAAAGGAACAGTTACTAATGGAAGATTATTTAAACTGAAGTTTTCTATGCTTAAGTATGGTTCAGAATACATTTCTACTAAAACGGTATTAAGTATTTTTTTAAATAAATCTGGCTCATTTTTAATATATCTATGATTTGTGAAACCTACAGATTTTGAAATACTTATTAATTCATCAGCATTAAGCTTCTTAGTAGAGATATATTTTGCTAAGAGATATAGTGACGAGTATGAATTGAATTCATCAGTAGTAACTGATTGTAAGAAATCTTCCAGTTTATCAGGCCTTTTTTTATACATAGCAGAAAATATTAATGAACATAGAGAATAAGTTAAAAAAGAATTATTTTTATGTATTTTTCTAAGGTTTAATATCATATCGAAAGCTTCATCAAATTTGTCTGTTAATAAATGCCGTTCAAGACCATAGTAAAATATAAATACATATCCTATATTTATTTCCTTATTTATATTAGTTAACCAATTAAGGTAAATCCACCTCTGATATGGATTAAGCCCTGAATATGATGGAAAATAATCAGGGCCGGGTATTTCATCGATATTTTCGGGCTTTTTAATTGGCTCTCTTGTATAAATAAGGCTTGGCTCTTTGTTACCTAATGAAAATTTAATTTTGAAACCATGTACATTGATTTCTTTAGAATAATCCTCATCCTCTTCATAATTCTTATAAGGACCATCTCCAAACCATAATAAATCAAAAATATCTTTACTTATATGACCATTAAAGTTTTTATTTATTAATCTATTGTTACTTTTAATCGGTATGACTTTTGATTTTTCTTTTTTCTTGAAAAGATCTGATAACCCCATATGTGTATCACCTTTCTTTAAAGCGTTTATTAGGCGTCTTTTTCCGATGTAGCTGACTGCTCTGATTTACCCTTATCAATATTTTGTTTTAACTTAAGAAGTTCAATATATTTTTTAGCTTCCTTTTTTAAGTTATCATCTAAAGAAGATATATCATCTAATAGTTCTTTATCCTCAGTTGTATATTTTTGAGATTGTTTTATATTTTTTGATTTTTTATCATTAGTAGTTATATATCCTGCAGCCATCATAAGTTGATTGTAAGTAACATTATTATGAGCAGAATTGGATAACCTTTTTAAAATATCAGGAGTAGGAGGATTATCTAATCTTTGATTAATGTATTTTGATAAATAAGTCCTATTTACACCACTATCTTCTGCATATTGAGATATTTTTCTGTTACCCATTGCTTTTTCTATTAGAAATTTAAAATTTTCTTTATCGAACATATAATCACTCCTCTCTATTAATAGTAATTGTAAGTGTGAAAAAATTCAACAATATCTGCTGTAAAACTTTTTCACATAAAATCGTGAAAATTATTGACAAAGAATAATGATGTTGTTATACTATAACTGTGAAAAAAATTAACAATGAGGAGATGAAAAAATGAAGCCTAATATCAATAACATAAGAAAACTTATTAACGAAAGATTCAATGGCAATCAATCTGATTTTGCTAGAGCCATTGGTGTAGATAGAACTCAAATATCTATGTTGCTAAATCATGGTGATAGAGTTGGAGCTAAATTTTATGGTGGATTACTTGCTTTATGCGAACAAGAAAAATTAGATTACAGGAAGTATATAATTTTACCTAAAATAGTGAATAAAATTAACAACATAAGCCAAAAGGAGGTCGTGTGATGGATAACCCAAAGTTGCCTGAGCTTACAGGAGAACAACAGCTTGACTTATTTTGCATAGCATGGCATTTAACTAACTTTTGGGAAGATGCAAAATCAAAGCAATCTGCAAGTATCACAATTGCGTGTAATACTTGCAGATACCAGAAAGAATGTTGGGAGAAATATAAATGTAGTCTTTATAAACATTTTGATATCCTAACTAAACTTACTGGGGTAAAAATATCAGCTGCAGTTGGAGACAGAGACAACTTAATTAGAAGGACTCTCAATAATCGCTTTATTGAAAATATTAGAGAGAGATCGGACATTTTGAATAAATAGGGCAAGGATCAATGTCGCATCCTTCACTGTCCATTTTTTCACAGCTGTAAGTCATTTTCCTGTAATTTGTTTTAGTACATCCAGCCATGCGTAGCTCATTATATGTAACGCTAATTTGATTTTCTATATTGTACTTAAGACAATTACCTGTAATATATTTAATCACAATTATCACCACCTTTCAGTGATGATAATTCAGCAAAAATAAGTAAAAAACCTTTAGTAGATAATGTAAGAACTATATCATCTATATTTTAACAGCGAGAGGGGGTGAGATAAATGGCAGGTAAAGCTACGAAAGCAGCACATAATGCGTATTATTTAGCACGAATGGAAGCAGCAGCTACTAATACCAAATTCAATAGTAGAGAAGGAGCCTCTGAACTTGTCAGGATTGAAAGAACTAGGCTTGCAAGGATAGAAGGTTCAGATATATTTCCATATCCTGAAGAAGTACTTATGATGTCAAACATGTATAATGCTCCTGAATTAAATCATTTTTTTTGTTATAAACAATGTCCTATAGGGAAACATATTGCACCTAAAGTTGAAGTTTTAGGAATTGATAGAGTTACAATTGAAGTCTTATATTCGCTGGAACATATCGATCATGTAGGTAAAGACCTATTGGAAATTACAGCTGATGGAGTAATAAGTAAAAAGGAGGAACCTAAACTTAAATCAATTATAGATGCATTGGATGAGCTTTCTGTAAATGCTCAAAAGCTAAAACTTTCTGTTCAAAAAAAGTTAAATAGGAAAGGAGACTTGATTTATGGAGATGCCAGCTGCAGATGAAAGCTTTAAAAGTATTATTAAGGATGCTATTCAGGAAGCCTTAAAAGAGATTGGAAAAGCAACTCTTACACTAGATGAATGTAAAGAGTATTCAGGTATAGGTAGAGACAAGCTGCTGGAACTTGTACATGCTGAAAATTCTGATTTTCCTTGCTTTAGAAATGGCACCAAGATTTTAGTTAGTAAAAAAAAGTTAGATTTATGGATTGAAAGAGTTGCTGAGGAAAGAAGATGCATATGAAAGGAGAGAAATATGGACCATGCTATAGAAAGTTTACAGGGATTTATAGATTCCGTTTTTGACTATGAGTTTATGCCGGAATGGAAAAGTGGGAAATACAAGAAATATTCTGATTGCCCATCGTATCCTGAACTTAAAACTTTAATTTCTGCAAGTAATATAATGCGTAAATATATTGGATGGGAACCACTAAGGATTAAGGATATGATGGATACATTTTATTAACAAAAATGAAAGGAGAAAAATAAATGAATGGATATTTGCAATGTTTGATAGACCAATATTCTAGACATGTAAAGTCAGCTATTGCACCAGTGGAAAGGCATATTTATACTAGAATTTTAACTGATTTGATTGGATTGGAACAATTTTGTGATAAAGATAAGAAGCCTACTGTTGATGATATTCCTAGAAAATATGTTGTAGCTGATTTCAAGGGCGATATGAATGGATTTGTAGAGTATCTTAAGAAGTTAAAGGGTGACATATGAGAGATAAAGAGCTTGTAAAACTGGAAAAGCAAAATGCAAAGCTGAAAGAGTTGCTTCAGGAAAGTTTACAGTTTATATAAATCTATAGGAGAAAAGCCAGGCACTGGGAAGATATATACAATCAGCTGGACAGGCACTGCTGGCTCAAATATAACGATTAGGGAGTAGATAATATGGCTGAAATAGAGGTAATTGATGGACTTGAATACACAAAATCAAATCATAGGCTTAGATATAATCCTGAATTTCATGAGAATTATGGAAAGCCATGGTGCACAGAAGATTTAATTTATATGTGTTCTATGTGGGATGGTACGAAAAAGGCGGATATTGCGATGGGATTAGGTAGAACTATCAGTACAGTATTAACTAAAAAATATGAACTTAAGAAAAATGGAAAGTTTGATTACTACAAAAAGTTAGGTAAAAAAATATAAAAAAGAGTCCTTGTAAAAAGGACCTAAATGAAAAATTTCCATACTTTCATTCTACATGAGAATGAAAAATAAATCAATGGAGGTAAATTAAATGGAAGCTGCTAAAAAAGTATCTAAGGAAATTGCAAAGCTCGGTGATGGAGATGTATTTGTAAAAAGAACTTCCAATGGTGCAATAAAAGCCATAAAAGGCCGACTTAAGCTTGAGGAAAGAAAAGGACATTTAAGTGTAATACAGGGTAAAGCAATGATAACTGCAGCAGGATATAACGAGATGAATAAGATAGCAGGGATAAGTATAATAACTCCGGAAAAGCTTACATTACCTGATGGAAACATGGTTGTAAATCCATATCCTATTATAGATCCCGATTCAGGGACAATAGATAAAGTTTGGGTCAAGAAAACTGCCATAGGATTCAGCCCTATAGGAAATTTAGTTATGACCAGCAGCACACTTTTATATGATATAAGAATGTATTTCATCCAGGACTTAAATAAAAAGATTCAAAAAAACAAGCGCGCCGGAAGAATGTGCATGGAAAACACTTTATCTGAAGATGAAAAGAAAAAAGGGATGTTTTTAAGAATTCAAGGAACTATGGGGCTGTGGGCAGACTTGAACGAAGCAGATATATTAAAATGCATGGACACCTATATTCAAAATAAACTTTTTGCAGAAAGGAAAGCACAAACTATTGCAGAAAGGAATTGTTTAAAAAAGCATCCATCCCTTTCACAAATTTATGTTGATGCATCGGGTACTGAACATAATCATTATGGATATGTTTATGTAATTGGCTATAACCATGATTTAACTAGAGAAGACCTTCTTAAGCTTGCACAAATGGCTGAAAGAGGCGAGGACATAAGTGAATATAAAGGCGTGAAAGTTGATGTAATAGATGCAAATACCATAGATGATGTTACTGAAGATGATGTTATGGCAGCAAGTGATGAGGAGGAAATAAACCATAATAATGAACTTCCTGAATCTACAGGAACTCCAATTACTCCTATAGATATAAAACAAAGAGAAAAAGTTCCTAGTAAAGAAGTAAGGCCTGAATACCAGGACCAAGGTCAAAGGAAAAAGATGATATCTGACCTTGATACTGCAAAAGAGATTATAGGGGAAGATAGATTTTTTAAAATTATAGATGATAATTTTAAAAAACCTTTAGGTGAACTTACTGTAGGACAGCTTGAAATGGCTAAGGCTTTGATGAATTCACAAATAGATCAAGGTGGTGAATTCTAATGGGCAAAATGTTAAAAGAAATAGTCATGAAAAATATTAAAGGCCAAAATACATCCCAGGAGCTTACAGGAAAGGACATAATAATAGGTCCTAATGGTTCAGGTAAAACTACAAGGATACAAGCTCTTGAAATAGCGCTTCAAGGTTATGTTTCAGGGCAAAATAAAAAATCAGATGAAACATTTAAACACTCTAGCGGTAATGAAATGGAAGTTGGTTTAAAAACTGATGGATTTAGTTTTGTAAGAGGCTTTAAAAAAAGCCTCTCAAAGACCAAATCCGGAGAGACTAAAATAAATATTAAACAATCTCTGAATATAAGCCCTTCAAGGGGTGAGAGTAAAATCGCAGAAAAGGAAGCAAGAATAGTTTTAGAACTTGGAAGCTTTCCGGTGATGCTTGATTTTGATGAATTTTTAAATCTTTCTGATAGTAAAAGAAGAGAGTTTATATATAATCTGGCAGGATTTGAAAGTGATAGCTGGACTAAAGATAAGGTTAAAAAGTTCATTGAAGAAAGACTCTTAACCATGGAGCTTGAAGTTAATAGCCCGGAACAATTTGAAATAATGAAGTCAGTAATATCTCAGGTGCTTTATGAATATCCGGAAAACTATGATATAAATTCAGGTTTGCAAAGTATGCTGGATTGGGCAAAAGTTAAGCTGAGTAATTGGAATGATGAAAAGAAAAGATCGGAAGGTGCGACAAAAAAACTTGCTGAACTAAAAAATAAACTGACCGAAACAGATAGAAATCTAACAGCAAATAAGGTCCAATTAGAGAATCTGCAGGAGGATCTTATAAAAGATGAAAAACAGCTTAGTATGGATACTCAAAAGAAAAAAAATATAGATTTAAGATCTGAAAAAATATCTCAGATTAAAAAGCAGATTGATGCTGAAAGTATAAAACAGAATCCATTTAATCAAAAGCAGTTAGAAGACTCAATAAAAAAATTAAAATCTAGTATGCGGAAAATTGACTACTCAGAGGATATATCAAATTTAGATTCGCAATCAAAATCGCTGTCAAGTGAATTTGAAAAAGTACTACAGGATAAAGAAGAAATTAAAAATAAAGGGACTGAAATAGCAACCCAAATAAAAACTCTCCAGGAAACATTGGATAAAGTGAAAAGTACTAATTGTAGATGCGTGATAGATGGCCGGATTAAATGTGATAAAAATTTTGAAAAGTTTATAAAGTTTACAGAAAGTCAAATAAGAAAGCTGCAGCTTCAAAAAAACATATTGGCATCTACGTTTTCTGAGCTGAAGCAGAAAACTGAGTTACTTCAAAAAGAAATGGCTGATATATCCGCAGATAAGGATAAACTGATAGCAGCTGAGAGAGAGGCATACAAAGCCAACAGCAAAATAAATGATGAGATAGCAAAATTAAATTCAGATATAGATAAGTGCAAAAATTTTGAAGCTATGAATCTTGAAAAAATAAAGTCTTTACGACTTGATTTAGAAAAATATCAAAATGAACCTGCAGATCCTATTGCTCCATTAGACATACTTGAGAAAAAGATTGAAAGTACACGAAATCAGATTAAAGAATTGAAGTCGAAAATTCAGAGTCAGGAAGAGGCTAAAATAACACTCTCCAACCTAAAGAGCAGTATGATAGACGGCAAAAAGGCAGAGTATTATTCAGTATCATTTAAAGCACTTTGTGAAGCACTTGGCTCTAAAGGACTTCAAGGAGAACTTGTAAAAGAATCATTGGAGCCTATAGAAAATTCGATTCAGGAAAATCTTACAGCTATGGGCATAGAAAATAAATTTTATTTTAGCACGAATTCAGAGACCGGGAAAGAGATATTTCAGTTTGGATGGATAAATGAATTTGGCGATAAAAGAAATTTTGATGCGTTATCTACCGGCCAACAGATGATACTTCTTATAGCAATGCTAACGACTTTTATTGAGAAAGCTTCACCGGCATGTAGGATATTGGCCATAGACAATATTGAAAATTTAGATTCCAGCAATTTAAAAAATGTACTTGATGGATTAAGCAAATTGAGTGATAAATTAGATAATATCATACTTGCCGGGGTAATAGATATAGAAGAAGCTGATGGATTTACCATCTGGAATTTGGGAAATGAAGAAGTTAGTGAGAAGTCAGCTTAATTTATAGGAGGTAAACTATGGGGGAAATATCGGAATTAATTCAAGAGGGTGTCTTATGTATGGAGTGTGGGTCCTTGATTGAAGATTTAATACAACCAGGTAGTGATGAGTTGATTCCTGGCCCAGGGTATCCACGAAAATGCAAGGATTGCTTGAGAGAGGAGAAAATAAATGCTAAACGCAGCACAAAGAAAGGCAGTTGAAAGCACAAGCAAAGTTATTCTTTGCTTGGCTGGAGCTGGCACAGGGAAAACTTCAACTTTAACCAGCAGAATAGCATATCTGCAGAAACAGAGAGTTTCATGTTCCAATATGCTGGCACTTACATTTACCAGGTTGGCAGGAAAGGAGATGAAAGAGAGAGTTATCCAATTAGTCGGGGAAAATGAAGGCAAAAACTTATTTTGTAATACATTCCATGCATTTTGCTTAAAGATCTTGAAAGAATGGGGGTACCTGATAGGATATGATAAAGATTTTACTATATATGATCAGGAAGATAGGGAAAATATCTTGAGGGTAATAATAAATGAATTTAAGTATGATGCACATCCGGATGAAGTTATAGATTATTTAAATGGTGATTTTAATAAAAGATCTAAAAATTATATGGATGTAAAAGGTGCCGGTGATGAATATAAAAACAGGATTTTAAGAAATGATGCTGTGGATCTGGATGGGCTGTTGGTGTATGCACTTAGAATAATAAAAAATTATCCGGAGGTTCAGCGCCAATATAATTCACTATATGAGTATGTTTTTGTAGATGAATTTCAGGATTCTAATGATATACAAATGCAGCTTATAAAAGCACTTAATCCTCAAAATTTATTCGTAGTAGGGGATGATTTTCAGAGCATATATGGTTGGAGAAAAGCAAAGCCAGAGTACATCATAAACTTTGAAAAATATTATCATGGATGTGAAGTAATAAAGCTTGAAGAAAATTATAGGTCAACAGTTCCAATAATAACTGCAGCTAATAATTTAATATCACACAATGAAAATCAGACTAAAAAGGAATTGAGAACACATAAAGATGGCCCTGGGATTGAATATATTGTAGCTGAGAATATAAGCAATGAATGTAACTTAGTGTGTGGAAAGGTATTAGAAGGTGGGAATTATAGTGACTATGCAGTACTTACTCGAACAAACAAGCAAATGGATCCCTTTATACAGGCTTTTAAAATATTTAATATACCGTTTCAAATTGTAAGTAATAAAAATGATCCATTGAAGAAATATGATGTAAGGATGATTTTAAATATTCTGGAGGTAATATTAAATCCTAAAGATGATGGAACATTGAAAAAAGTTATAAATTTTCCTGTAAAGAGGTTAACTGAGCTTCAATTTCAGGCATTAGAGAAGTATCAGATAGATGAATCTATAAGCCTTATGGAATCACTAAAAAGTCGAGAAGATACTAATGGAATTCAAGAATTTATTAACCAGATAGATGATATATACAAATACATCACTGAAGAAAATTCAGAAGCTTCGAGAGTGTTTTGCATAGCACAAAATGTCCTAGGATTAAAAGAAAAATATACTGAAGAAAAGAGGAATAACAAAATTAGAGATATTGAACTAGCCATGGAAGTTATAGAAAAATGGACAAATATACAACAAAATTTAGGTGAAAGCACTGATATTTCTAGCTTCCTAAAATGGGTTCATATAAAAGATATTCAGGAAAAACTTATGGAACAAAAGGATGCTGTAAAACTAATGACAGTCCATAGTTCCAAGGGACTTGAATTCAAGAATGTATTTGTAGTTGGAATGAATAAAAATGTATTTCCTAATAAAAGAGGAGACCTTCAGGAAGAGCGTAGGCTCTTCTATGTGGCCATAACTAGAGCAAAGGATAAATTATACCTTAGCAGGTCCAAAAGGGCTTTAGGTTGGGGTAATAGAGAGCTTGTGACCCAAGAAAGCCAATTCTTAAATGAACTTAGAAATTAAAGGAGGTAATCATGTATGGCAAATCCAGCTTTTAAAAGTTTAATTGAAGGATTTAATGCTCAAATAAAAGTAATGAATAAAAATGACTTAAAGGTATATGAACCGGACAATCCGGAATGGTTCATAAGTGGAATTAGATATGATGAAAAGCAAGACAAAATATTTTATGAAACTAAAGAGGACCATGCAGAATTTAAAAGAATGACTGCAGAAGGAAATTAAAGACGGCTGCTCGGCAAAGCAACCGCCACACAATAAAGTAATATCGGATAGGTACTTCGGCAAAAAGTACTTATCCCATATAGATTATATCAGATATTTATTAATTGTTCCCAAAGGGGGATAAATATGAAATATACATTATATGGTTTTAGCCAAAACAAAGCAATAGAATTTGGGCTTGATCTCAATGATTTGGCAATCCTTCGATATATTGTTGATTTTAAAGACAGTAAGAACATGTCAACCGAAGTAGTGGATGGCGAGTGTTATTACTGGGTTAAATATGAGGGCATTTTAAAAGAACTGCCTATCTTAAAAATAAAAAAGGATTCTATTTATAGACGATTAAAGACCATGTGTAAAATTGGAATATTGAAACATAAAACATTTAAAAGAGCAGGGACATATTCATTTTATACTTTAGGTCCTAAGTATATTGAACTTGTAGATGATTCAAATGATTCCAGTGTATCGGAAAAAAATCCGAATGGTATAGAAGAGAATCCGAGGGGTTCGGAAATAAATCCGATAGGGTCGGATTCAAATCCGGAGAGGGTCGGAAATAAATCCGTAAGGGGTACGGATTTAAATCCCGAACAAAATATTAATCTACTAAAAGATCCTTGTTGTTATAGTAATAATAGCCTTCAAGAAATTACCAATTATTATTGCGATAAAGCAGGTACAGTAGAATTCAATATAAGTGCAGCAGAAACTCAGGTAATGATTGATTTATTAAAAACTATACCAGTTGATGTAATTAAGTCAGGTATAGATGAATCATTTAAGAATTTTAAACCAAAATTTGATGGTGATAAGATAAATAGTTTTAAATACTGTGAACCGATTGTAAAAAAACTCTGGAGCATTAAAAATGGGCTTGTTAGTAGTGGCAGCTCTAATAAGAGTTATAAATATGGGAAAAAAGAAAGTACTTTTAACAATTTCAAACAGAGGACGTATGATTTTAAGGACTTAGAGAAAAAGCTTCTTGGATGGGACAATGAAAGCTCTGAAGATGATGAAGGTGGTTAAGGTTTTGAATTGACAATATAGCCGAATGAAAAATATTTGATGGAGGTAGGTAAAGGTGAGAATATCAATAGCGTTGGAAAAACGGGCACGTATAAATGTGAATTTAAAAGAAGGCCTTGATGTAGAAACATTTGGTCAGCTGGTATCAATACTAACTGAGAAAGCTATAAAACAGTCTAATGACTCTCTAGATGCATTGGAATCTAAATGTCATAAAGAAGTTCATGTAGACCATAGCCACTATAACCATGTAGAAAAAGCAGATATAACTACAGTTAAAAATAATGATCCAATTACTCAAAGCCCGGATGAGGAAAATTTATCTAAAGGACTTGTAATGGTAAGGTGTCCTGAGTGCAAGAAGATAGCTGTAATGCTTCTTTATATAAAAAATGGACAATTAGAGTACAAAAATAAAACTTTAAATTGCAAAAATTGTCAAGCAGATTTGCCTATAACAAAGCTGCAGCCTGCATATTATAAATGCCCCAATTGTGGCACCACAGCAACATTTTATGTTATGGGAAATTTGAGAGAAGCTAATTGCAAGAGTTGTGGAAGCCTTATAGATTTGGTTTGGAATGATAAAAAGAAAGAGTATGTAAGTATTAATTTAATAAAATAAATCTTTAGGAGGAAAATGAGATGAATTCAACAGGAATCGTAAGAAAGGTAGATCAGTTAGGGAGGGTAGTCTTACCTAAGGAGTTAAGGGATAAATTTGATATCCCAGAATATACACCTCTTGAAATATATACGGATGGAGAGCAAATCGTTTTGAAAAAGTATCAGCCGGCATGCATATTCTGTGGGGAAGTAGAAGATGTTGTGAAGTGGAAAGGCAAAAATATATGCAAAAAATGCATGGATAACCTGAAGAACAATAGGTAAATGGAGGGTGTATGAAAGTAAAAATTAATACTATTGATGATCTGAATAAGAATCTGAGGAAGCTCCCTACTGAAGCTATAGCAGATATAGATAAAAGGATAACTGATTGGATGAGCCAGGAGGGGATCAGTATAAATGATCCCTATATTAAACAGCAGCTTAGATATGCTGAAAATCTTATAAACATCAGGTGATTATATGGAAAAAGATTTAAAATTATATTTATTTTTTAATGACAATGCCTTATTTGATCCGGATAATGCAGCTGAGATATTTGCAGAAACGGAGGATGAAGCAAGGCAAATATTGATGAAACATTTCAATGAAAAGCCATGGAGTGAAGGATGGAAATTGGTTGCTATCTCTGAAGTGAAAAGGGGATTTTGTTCCCCGATAGAGGCTGATTGATGGAGAGGAGAATTTTATGAAAAAGATTGAAATGGGAGATAGAGTTGTTTTTGAAATAGATGGTAAATCGAGACATAAAAAAATCATCTCCGGTAAAGTCATCTATGAAAATGATGCGCTTTATACGATAAAGGGTAAAAATCATAACGAATGTGTAATAAAAAATGATATATATTGCAATAGAGCAGTACTTTTGAAATTAAAGAAGGCATCTGCATGAATTGGACTGAGGAAGAATATGAAGCTTATTGCAAAAGAAGAGGAATGTCAATGAAGCCAAAGGAGAAGCCTAAAGTTCAAAAATATAAAAACAAGGGTATTTGGAGAGATGGTTTTTACTTTAGGTCCCAGTTAGAATGCAAAAGGTATTGCCAGCTGAAGATACTTTGTGCCAGTGGTGAAATAGCAGGGTTTGTCTTGCAGCCGGAATTTATTCTGCAGGAAGGCAATGGAGAGAATAGAGGGATTACCTATAAAGCAGATTTTTTAGTATTCAACAAGGATGGTACCTATACTGTTGAAGATACCAAGGGATATGAGAGCCAGCAGTGGAAAAGGACCTTAAAACAATTTAAGTTAAGATATCCGGATATTGATTTAAAGATATTGAAGGAGGTATGAAATCTATGACACCGGGTGAAGTAATTTATAAGTTGACAATTAGGTTTAACCTCGACTTAAAGCAAAGGGCAGAGATTGGAAATCTAATAAAAGATGTTGCAGGAGTAAAATCCTGCGATATCGATACTGCTGCAAAGGAAATAAGAAAGCTTATGGAAAACAAGCATAAGAATATTGCTGAAATAAGGGGAAATGTATAGTATTCAAGAGTTGTGTACTTTAAAGGGATATTATCCTGATGATGCAAGTTAAAAAATGGAGGTATTAATGGAGTATGTTATTGGCTGAGTTCTACAGACAAACTATTGCTAAGATAGATAAGCAAATTAAAGATGCAGAATTGAGCGGAGATTTTAGTAAAGTAGTTAGTTTGATGAAAGAAAAATCCGAATGGGAGAAGAGAGCTAGAGAAGATGAAAATTTAAAGTAATATGCAGGGGGTGACATAGTGTATAAGCTGAAAGTTGTTGATGAAGGTACTGGTGAAGTTGTAGAAGATATAGATATATCCGGAGGATACAACATACAGTGGGCTTGTAATGAGGACAGCGGGAGAATCCACCATGTTACTAACATTAAGAATGGTAAATGGGGAGAAAAACACTGGATAAAAAATTACATTTATACTCCTATAGCTAAAAAACTTATAGAGAAATTTAAGGAGTTAAAAGGGATAAAACCTAGAGAAATATTGTTTATAGAGGATACAGAGTGGAAACTTGGAAATGCCAAATATAACTGGGAAGCCCGGACTATGAAAGCTAACAAGAATTTTGCTGAATTAACAGGATTTAAATGGATTATAGAAACAAGAACATGGTATACAGATAAGATGAGCAGAGAGCAGTTGGTATTACTTATATACCATGAACTTAGGCATATAGATCCAGGAGAAGATGGCATGAAAAGACATGATATTGAAGATTGGAATAATATTGTGGCCACATTTGGTACTGGATGGGATTCTACAAAATCTAAAATAAAAGATATTTTAGATGATAGTTTTGAAGCATGGAGAGAAGTAATACCAACAGAAAGGCAAATAAGTATATTTGACAATAATGTAATTCCAATAGAGAGAGCTAAATAATATATTGTTCAGGGCTTGTTTGAAATATGCAGGCCCTGTGAAAAGGGATGTGGAGAGAATGAAAGATTATCTAAATGCTACAGAGAAAAATCAATTGATGGTTTTGATGTCAGTTCTGCAGCTTATGAACGGAGAAAGAAATGGTGGTATAGATGGACCTAAAATATCAGCAATGCTTGAGGATTGGGATAAAAGAGGAAATATGACTAAAGAGGAACATAAAAATTTGAAAATGGCAAACACGTATCTTAGTAAATTTTGCACCAGTGTTATGAACAGACTGGCCCCTGAAGAAAAAGAAAAGTTGCATAAAAGGCTTATTAAATTTGATTTTAGGTTGGTAGATGATTATACACTTAAGAAAATATATAGAGATATAAATAATCATATGGTAAATGCTGTGATACCAAGAGACATGTTTTATAAATGGTGTGAGGAAATAATGGATGTTAACTGTAATGGTTGCAATGAAAATTGGAAAAAATGTGAACTTCATAAAGTACTTGAAGAAAATTTTGTACCTGAAAGTACCTGGAATAAAAATAACTGCAGATATGCATATAAGGGTAATAGAATAGCCGAAAAAGGTGCTTGAATTTAAGAAGGTGGAGCATGGGATATAATCCAGGAGAAATGATTGATGTATTTGTAAAAGTAAGAGGCGGATGGAAATCTAAGCGATATAAGGTTGTTCAAGAAACAGATAAATTTATAACAATCACTAATGGCATGTATAAAAACACCATAAATAAATATAACTTAAAAACTGGAAGGGTAGAAATTGAAAAAGTTGAAAGTGAGGTGCCTGCAATGGGGGCAAAGCAAAAAATAACTGATGATCAGCTGCTTCAGGAAATTAAGGAGCATGGTTTAAATAAAAAAACTAAAGAATTTATTGCTCAACAGTATAATATAGGGCTTCATACAGTTGACTATCGTATAGATGCTTTAAGAGAATCAGGAAAATTAAAGGATGTATTATTAGATAATTCCCTAAACAAAGATATTAAAGATACTGATGTTTTAATCAACGAAGAATCTAAAACGGATGAAAATGAAAAAGTTGAGAATAAAAATAGTAAGCTACCTCATGGAAGAATATTGGTTCCTTCAGATTTTAAAGGAAAAATAATGAATTATAGGATTTATGAAAATAATGGAGGCTTTATCATGAAAAGACCCAATGGGACGACTGTAATGCCAATGAATTTTTCAGAAGTTGGAGATCTTATTAAGGAATTGAAAGAATTATGCAAAGTTAATGGTGTGGTAATAGAGAGATAGCCATGAACATACCAGAAAAATTATATCAGGAGGATGTTGATAATTTTATTGACATCCTCGAAAGATTTAAAAGATTACAGGATACTGAATATTCGGTAGCTTACAAATTACATAAAGATGCTTTAGCAGAATATGACAGGTGGAGCACAATATTATTTGAGACTAGAAGGAGTGAAATAGGTAATAAAAAAGATCCACCATGGAAAACACGAATTGAAGACATATTAAAAATTCTAAATAACATTTATACCAGCTCACGTATGGTTTGGAATAAATCAAAGAATGATTTTGATGAAGGAAAGTATTGAAATGGGGGTAATTATATGGACTATATCAGAGAAGCAATAGAGTATCTAAGGCATTACAATGATTTAAAAATCTCACTTGAAACTTTGAAATATGAAGTAATGCAAATCGATGCTGAAATTAAAAGTGTTAAGGCCATAGATTATTCGGGCCAACCTCATGGTTCCGGGGGGAAAGCTCCGGATGATTTATTAGTGAATAGAGTATATAGGAAACAAAAGGCAATGCAGGAGATAAAGCTTACGAAAATAAAACTTGCTAAATTAGATGAAGCTTTGAGCGGTCTCTCTGAGGGGCAGGGGAATCAGCTGCAGGAGGAAATGGTTCGGTGGTTTTATGTAGACAATAAAAAGTTGAGTCAAGTTAGAAAAAATTTAGAGCAAAGGAATATGGATCATAACTTTAGAGATAAAGAACTTTCTGATAGGCAGATTTACAAAATAAGGGATAAGGGTATAAAGAGAATGGCCATAAGATTTTTTGGAATAAAGGGATTTGGAGATTAAGCAGTGGATCGTTGCTTAATCTGCCACAGAAAGTTAAAAGATAGTGAAAGCCGGAAAAGGGGAATTGGCCCTATATGTTGGCGCAGAGTTATGAAGGTTGCAAAAGAAGAAAGACGAAGGCGTAAAAATAACAAACATAGGAAAGAAACTGAAATACCAGGCCAATTAAATATATTTGAGGAGGAAGATAGATAATGCTGGAAAATGCAAAAGTGATAGTTCCATATAAAGAGATTCAAAGTTTGATAAGTAAAGCCAAAGAAGTAGAAGATTCCAGAAAAGAAATACTTAAGCTAGAGCAGAGGATGGAGAGTAAGGTAGAAATAAAAGTATTAGATAATATAATAGATTTACTTATAGATGGATTTAACAGTGAAAATATAAATGATAAGCAAATTTATATTAGAAATAGTATTGAAAAATATTGTAATATCTTCAAAATTCCAATTAAAGAACTTATACCAAACATAGATGATAAAAATAACTAAATATTATGAAATTTTTATTTGAAACATAAAGGAGTAGGAGTGATAAGATGCCCTTTCATAAGGTAGATGCGAAAGAAAATGAAGGAAAGTTTGTACAGAAACATCAGGAACAAAAATATATGGTTGATGCATTGGATAGATACTATGAGATTAGAAAAAATCTAGTAAAGTACCGTAAAGAACATAATATAAGTCTTGAATATATATCAAAAGTTACTCTTTTAAGCGAAGAAAGATTAAGAAGTTTAGAAACAGGAATGGACAAAAATGTAGTTGATTATTTATTATATGCCAGAGCATTAGGATTAAGTTTATATCTTCAATTATGATAAGGATAAACTTAATACATTTAAGATATGTTTTACAGTTAAGTTAAAGGGAGTTGAAATTATTTTGAATATTCAGGAGAGTGGGCTTTGGAGGATTATAAATATTCTTTAGATATCATGAATCAAGAATTAAACAGCAAGTGGATTTGTCCAGAAATTAAATATGCTTTTAAAACAAGTGTAGAAGCTCTAGAAAAACAAATAGCCAAGAACGTTATTAAAACAAAAACTTCAAGTCAAGTTTATCCTTTATGCAGAAAAAGCATAAATGGTCAATACTGCTCCAGATGTGGCCAAAGACTTAGATATTAAGTTTATAAAATGGAATTATTGCGCCGACATTGGTGTCGGTGCCAAAGGAGGAAAATTTATGGAATTAGCCAATAATGAAAAATTGAATTTGATAAATAACATGGAAATTATAGAGGATTCTGCAAGTAATAGAGAGATTGATTATATCCTTGTTGAAGATAACAAAACAAATAGAGAAATATTACACAAGATAGGATTTAGTGATAGTTATATAAATAATAATTGTTATCCTGAAGAGGAAAATTTAGATATTGCAGCTATAGGGTTTAAATATGCACAATATTACAACATGAAAAAGAAATGCTTTTACAATGATAATTATTCAGGAAGTCCAATTACTATAAAAACATCAGAAACCTAGTTCGTAAATCAAAAAGTTTAGAAATGAAATTATTGTGAATTAGTCAGATAAAATTGTTCTTTGAAAATTGAATAAATAATATGGTGATGAAAATTTAAGTGGATTTTAAATCTATTATTATGTGTTATAATTTTTATAGCTAATAACATTTATAGCTAAAAATATAACAATGAGGTAAATTCAATGGCTTATATATACTGTTATAAATATGAATTTGATAATTTTGATTATCCATTTAGGTTCAAATTAAGATTTAAAAATGGAGATAAATTTAAGTTTTTAAATAATTATTATAAATATTTATTTAATCCGAAAGAAAATGAACAAGTATTATATTGTTATTGTTTGTTAGATAAGCAAGATAAAGGTGAGGCGCGAAGCCGTATTTTATTTTCTAATAATGTACTTGAATATATTTGTGCTGCACCAATTTCAGATAAGAATATTAATATCAGATATAAAGGCAATAATACAAAGTTTAATATAGAAGTCACTAGAGATATTAAAAAGTTAGAAGCTATTTCTAATAAAATTTTAAGATTTAGGGTTGAACGTAGTTTATTTGAGGAAGTTATTGGATTAAATGCTGTTGCGTTAAAAAGCTTAATCAATAATGATATAGAAAATGCAATTATATATTATTTCAAGGTTATTGAAAAAATATCGAAAAAAAATTATTTGAAATTTCATGAAAAAAATTATACTAAAAAAGCGAAACAAAATAATAAACATATTCTAAATAACTTTATTAAGAAATACTTTAATGAAAATTTAAAAGTTAGTATGACTGATAATATGTTATGTACAAGTACTGATGAAGTATATAAAAATTTAAGACAAATAGCATATAATAGCATATTTTCAAAAATATCATTTTTTTGCAATTATAAAAAACTACCGATAGATTTAGATAAATTAAATCAATTAGTTAAAATTAGGAATAAGTTAGCTCATGGAGACTTTGTAAATGAAGAAAAATTATTTAATTTATCAGGGGCTGCTAGTAAATTGAGTAATGAGAGTATCTCATTATACTTTTTTAGAAAAAATTATGAAAAAATAGATATTAAAACAAAAATTTATGATGATTATATATAAAATTAATAATATAAAAAGCACCGTAAAATCCTTTATGAATAATACGGTGCTTTTTATATTTGCAAGATGAGAAACATGTTGTATGTATCTCATTTGAATATGATGATCTTGAAAAAATGAAATTAGCAAATATACAATGTTGGATGAATTAAAGAAGTTATGAATATTATTAAGGATGTTGATATTTATGTATGAAAATGCACATAAAAAAATGAAAAATAAAATTGGAATTGATGTAGAAGGTTTTAGACATTCTGTAAAAGTAGCTGCCGATGCATTTACCAAGATATTTGAAGTATTTATTAAAATATTTCAGCCTATTGTAGCAGTTTCTCCTGAAAAATCAAATAAATTCATTTTTCCAATTCCATTTAAAGAAGGTATAGATAGTACATTTAAAAAATCTAAACCTAAAGGTTATAAAAATAATTTTTTTGATGAACTGGATGTAAAAGTATATGGATTAATACAACCAAGTATTGATGAGCTGGTTAAAGCTAAAAAGTTATATGATAAATTGAAGAATAAAGGTGAAATATCATTTGATTTTCCTGCTTTTTATAGGATATGGGGTGTTGAAATACAAAAGCTCAATATAAATAAAATTGATTGCCTAGATAAATTAGTTGCTAAGGTGTATGGATATAAAAAGTACAGACGTAAATTGATATTAAGTGGTAAAGTAAAAAAATGTATAAATTGTTGTTTCCGAATGGGTAGTAAAAAACATATAGGTAGATGTGCAGTAAGGCCGATTTTAAATGATAAAAAGGAATTTGACTACTTTACGAGTGTTCATGATGAATATAGATGTGATCTTTGGTATAGTAAATATCCGGAAGATAAGGCTAAAAGATTTGTAACTAGAGTATTTGATGATTTAACCTCTTCTGAAGAGGAGGATGATCATATTGGAATATAAGTCTAAATATTCGATGATCCTTGAATGTCCTCATTGTGGCCATAAAAATAGAATGCCTTGTAATTTTTGCCAAAAATGTGGCAAAAAATTATTAAAAGATAGATGCCTACATTGTTGGAGGAGCAGTAAAAAAGTTGTAAAGACTATTGCTCAAAATTGTGATGAATGTAATATAAATAAATTTGCTCCGGAGGGAAGATATGAGTAAAATAGAAAAAAATAAATGCGTAAAACTTGACATTATGGTATAATAATTTTGAGAAATTATAATTTAATAGAAATCAACACAGAGTTCTGGAAAAAGCCAGGGCTCTTTTTTTATTGCAAAGAAAGGTGGTGAGAGAGGTGATTGTAAAAGATATTATTGATGATAAACATTCAAATAATAATAAAAATAAAAAATCTAGGAGACATAAATCTAGAAAAGGATTCAAAAAACTCTCTCTTACTGATATAGAAAATTTAATGAGGCAGGATAGTTATGTAAGGGGACGAGGGGGAGCACTGAAGCAAAAAACATGGAGGAATTTCTAAGTGATGGAAGTAAAGATGTTTGATGTAAATGATATAGTACCTTATGAAAACAATCCTAGGAATAATGAATCTGCAGTTGATGCTGTGGCAGAAAGTATCAAAGAATTTGGATTTAAAGTTCCCATTATCATTGATAAAAACAACATAATTATAGCTGGACATACCAGGTATAAAGCTGCAAAAAAATTAGGAATGAAAATAGTGCCAGTGTTGAAAGATGAAGATTTAACTCCTGATCAGGTTAAAGCCTTTAGAATTATGGATAATAAATCTTCAGAGAAATCTAACTGGAATTATGAAGCATTGTTGAAAGAAATGGATTCATTGAAATTAGATGATTATAATTTAGAACTTACTGGTTTTTCATTAAGTGAAATAGATGACCTTATCGATAAATATATTCCTAAAGAGATAAATGAAGATTTGGAATTTGATGTGGATGAGGAAATAAAGAATACTGATAGGCCTATATCAAAAAGAGGCGATATATGGCTTCTAGGTAAAAATAGATTGTTGTGTGGAGATTGTACTTTAAAAAGTGATGTAGAAAAATTAATGGATAACCATAAAGCTAAAATGGTATTTACAGATCCTCCATACAATGTAAACTATGAAGGCGGTACCGATGAAAGATTAACTATACAAAATGACAATATGGATGAGGACGCTTTCTATAATTTTTTGCTAAAAGTATTTAATAATTACTCTGATATTATGGAGGAAGGAGCTCCAATATATGTTTGCCATGCGGATAGCAAAGGAGAAGATTTTAGGAAGGCATATAGAGAAGCTGGTCTAAAACTTGCCGAGTGTATAATTTGGGTAAAGAATACTTTTGTTATGGGCAGGCAGGATTACCAGTGGAGGCATGAACCTATACTTTATGGTTGGAAAGAAGGTAAAGCCCATTATTTCATTAGTGATAGGACCCAGGATACAGTATGGGAAATACCAAAGCCTCAAAGAAGTAGTGAGCATCCAACGATGAAACCATTGGCTCTCTGTGCTAAGGCAATAAAAAATAGCAGCAGGCCGAAGAATATAGTTGTTGATTTCTTTGGAGGAAGTGGGTCAACATTAATTGCTGCATCCGAAGTAGATAGAGTATGTTATCTCATGGAAATAGATGAAAAGTACTGTGATGTCATTATAAAAAGATATATTAAAAATGTTGGAGAAGAAGGAATTTTTTTAATAAGAGATGGTAAAAAAAATTCTTATAAAAATATTTAAAAGAATCAATAAAACCCTTGCTATTACTGTGTTTTAGAGTGATATATAGTATAACAAAAAAACACAGGAGGGTTTAATATGAAAGCATTATTTGGAAGGAAAATTTTAAATCTCAAGGAGCTTAAAGAATTCACAAAGAAAGCTAAAGAGGCTGGTGAAAGGGGTATATGTTACAAAGTTGTAAAAGAAATAATTCTAAACGATGAGAAATTTAATGAATTTACAAAAGCACTTTGGAAGAACCAAACTTGGATATCAGAAGGAGATGGAGGTTGCAATGATAAGGAAGAATTGAAATGTATAAGAGTTAAAAATATAAAAACTAAGAAAAGTATCTTAGTAGATCCTGAAGGATATACCTATCCAAGGTATACAGCTTTAGAAGATTAAAGAAAGCCCCCAAAAGGGCTTTTTTAAGTTATAAAATAATTTGAATATTAATATTAAAAAAGTAGCTTAAAGTCCTTGCTATTACTGCGTTTCAGAGTGATTAATGTACACAACAAAGAAACACAGTTGGAGGTTGGGAAATTGAAGAATCAAGTTTTTGGAATAGAAATTGAGCTTACAGGTATTACTAGAGAAAGAGCTGCTAAAGTTATTGCACAATGTTTTGAAAGTAGGGCGACATATAAAGCCGGTATCTATAAACAATATGAAATCAAAGATAGCGAAAATAGAATATGGAAAGTAGAAAGAGATAGCAGTATACGGGCTCAAAGAAAATCATCAGGTAGATTATTATATGCTGGTGATGAATATAGAGTTGAAATTGTATCACCAAAATGTAAATATAAGGATATACAGAGAATCCAAGAAATAGTAAGGCTTCTAAGAAAGGCTGGTGCAATTGTGAATAGAAGTTGCGGAATACATATCCATATAGACGCTGCAAACCATAATGAAAAAACTTTAAGGAACCTCGTAAATATTTTTTATAGTAAGCAGGATTTAATATATAGGGCTTTAGGAGTCGAAGGTAAAAGGGAATCAGATTACTGTAGAAAGTTAAGTGAAAGATTTGTGGAGGAAATTAATAATAGAAAGCCAAAAACTTTAAATGACTTCGCAGATATATGGTATAAGCCATATTGTGGGTCACGAAGCAATCATTATCATAGCAGTAGATATCATGGATTAAACCTACATGCAACCTTTACTAAGGGGACTATAGAATTTAGAATATTTAACAGTACCACCCATGCAGGTAAGATTAAAGCTTATATTCAATTTTGCTTGGCAATAAGCCATCAGGCTATGGTTCAAAAATCGGCAAGTAAGAGAAAAACAATAACTGATAACGAAAAATATACATTTAGAACATGGCTGCTAAGGCTTGGATTAATAGGAGATGAGTTTAAAACATGTAGAACGCACTTATTATCAAAATTAAAAGGAAATATTGCATTTAGACATGGAAGAGTAGCTTAGGAGGTAAAGCCTCCTTTTTTATTTGCCTTCATAAGGGAGCTGACTTATGAGGTGATATTTTGGGAAAGGTTACTTTGAAAAATAAGGAATTAAAAGTAAAGATTGAAGATGCTCTTTTGAAAAGGGCACTTGGATATGAGTATGAAGAGACTGAAATAGTAGCTACTAAAGATGGCAAAAATGCCAGGGTTAAGAAAATAAAAAAGGTAGTACCACCAGATGTTAATGCATTATATTTATTACTTAAAATAACTAAAAAAAATGAAGATGAGTTTACAGATTAAAAATGTTGAGATTGGTGAGGTGGTGACAATGTAAGGATGGCAAGACAGCGGAGCCCCAATATAGAAAAAGCATTTTGTATATACCGGGAGCATAACGGCAATATAGCTAATAGAGAAATAGCTAAAATATTGGGTGAAGATGAAAAGAAAATTGCAGTTTGGAAACAACGTTATAAATGGAAAGATAATGTTGTACAACATAAAAATAATAGTTGTACAACGAATAACAACAAATCGGTAAAACCTCACAAGAATAACAATAATCAAAATGCTGATAAAAATTCAGCAGCATCTAACAAAACCAACACACACAGTTCAAAAGCTAGATATGGGAATAAAAATGCTGTAGGTAATAAAGGAGGTCCTGGAGGTCCATTTAGAAATAAAAAAGCTGAAAAGCATGGCTTTTATTCCAAATACCTTCCTGAAGAAACATTTGATATTTTTCAGGAGATAGATAAGATGGATCCATTGGATATGCTTTGGAATGGGATAAAAATTCAATATGCAATAATTATAAGGTCCCAAAGAATTATGTATGTAAAAGATCAGGAGGACCTTACTAAAATTTTAAAGAGAGAAAAAGAATCCACCGGGGTTGCTTCAGATGGTTGGGAAAAAGAATATGAAATTCAAACTGCATGGGATAAACAGGCAAAAGCACTGCAGGCTCAAAGCAGGGCCATGGCTGAACTAAGGAGTTTAGTAAAACAATATGATGATACCTTACATGCTAATTGGGATTTGGCTACTGAGGAGCAGAAAGCAAGAATTGCTAGATTGAGAGCTGAAGTAGATATAAATAATGAAAATAGCAACAAAGAGAATGCTCTAGCTGATGCAGTACTTAAGGCCATGAATAAGCGAAACGGTGTTAACGATGAATAGTGATTTTTGGGTGAAAGTGGTTGAGACTTATTATAACGATCCTATAGGCTTTTTTGAAGATATACTTAATTTTCAACCTGATGATTGGCAGGGTAAAGCTGTGGAAAGTGTTCGGGATAATCCGAAGACAGCAATACGTTCAGGACAAGGTGTCGGGAAGACAGCAGTAACAGCATGTTTAATGCTTTGGTATATATCTATGCATCCTTATTCAAGGATAGTTGCTACAGCTCCAACAAAAAAGCAGCTGGAAGATGTACTTTGGTCGGAGCTAAATAAGAGGCTAAAGGGGACTGTTCTCGATGGCAAGATTGTATGGAAAAAAACTAGGCTTGAAATGAGTGGATATGGAGCAGTATGGTATGCAACTGCTAAAACGGCAACGGACCCAGAGAATTTACAAGGCTACCATGAGCAATATATGTTATTTGTAGTTGATGAAGCTTCTGGTGTAGAAGATAAAATATTAGAAGCAATACTTGGTACATTAGGACATGAAGACAATAGATTACTTCTTTTGGGAAATCCTACGAAGACAGCAGGAATATTCCATGATGCATTCTACAGAGATAAAATTGATTATTACACTCTTAAAGTTAGTGCCAGAGATGTCAAGAGGACCAATAAGAATAATATAAAATCACTCATTAGGAAATATGGAGAAGATTCCAATGTAGTAAGAGTAAGAGTTGATGGAGACTTTCCTAAACAAGAGGATGATGTGTTTATTCCTCTTGAGTTTATAGAGCAGTCCATAATGACGGAATATGTAGAGCGTACGATTGAAACCATTGATATAGGTGTGGATGTTGCTAGATTTGGAGATGATGATACTGTAATAGCTCATAAAGTGAATAATAAGATTTTGCCACTAAAAATTAGAAGAGGGCAGGACCTCATGAGAACATCGGGTGATGTTCTTTTTTCATGCAGTAGTTTAAAAGAAAAGTGTCCCGAATTCTTTGAACATGGAGGCAAAATAAAAGTAAAGATTGATGATACCGGTCTGGGTGGTGGAGTAACTGACAGGGTTAGGGAAGTAATAAGAGATAAAAATATTACCTGGATAGAAGTATATCCGGTGAATATGGCCAAATCCGTACACCATAAGTATTGCTATGATATAACAACATATTTATGGAGTGTGGTAAGAGATCAGATTGATATATCTAATGGCCATAAATGTCAACTTATACTTCCTAATGATGATGATTTAGTAGGACAGCTCTCCTGTAGAAAATACACTTATCATTCTTCAGGAAAGATTAAAATTGAATCAAAAAAAGAAATGAAAGACAGGGGACTGAGATCTCCTGACAGAGCAGATGCAGTTACATTGGCATGTTTGCCTGTTAGATTTAAGAGTAATGAAAGGAAGAAAGGAGGCAGGGCTGGCAGGATATGAATAATAAAGTAGTGGTAAAAAAGATAGTTGCAACAGATGCAGTAGGACAAAGTAAACAAATAGACACGGATCCTTTTACTGGTTTGTATGAAAAAGGAGTGATATCTCCACTTTATAGCCCAGAACTTCTGATAAGACTACCAGAACATTCGGATATACTACAGCAATGTATAGATGCTTATAAAAATAATATAGTTGGATTTGGATATAACTTTAAATTTGACACTGACTATGATAAAGCTGATGATACAGTTAAAAAAGAATTGGATATGGAACGTAACAAATATGATAACTTTTTTAAATATTGTAATTTCGACGAATCTTTTATTGAAATCATGAAAAAAGTTATTGATGATAGAGAAAGACTTGGATGGGGAGCAATAGAAGTTCTACCTGATGGGTTGGGAATGCCCGCAGGCTTTGAGCATATTCCAGGACAAACTTTAAGAATATGTAAAAAGGATGAAACTTTAGTGGATATTGATGTAACAATAACAGATGAAAATGGCAAAGAAACAGTAATTCATAGAAAAAAGAGATTTCGTAAGTTTGTTCAGATAAGAGGTATACAGACAGTGTACTTTAAAGAGTTTGGAGATCCAAGGGATTTGGACTGGAAAACAGGAGATTATGGGGAAAACATTCAGGAAGAGAGAAAAGCAACATCAATAATATTTTTTAATATATATAGCCCATATACACCTTATGGTCTTCCTAGATATTTAGGGAATGTTTTAAACTTAGAAGGTACTAGAAAAGCTCAGGAACTTAATTATAATTATTTTGATAATGGAAGACATATTCCTTTGGCTGTTGTAGTTGAGAATGGACAACTAACAGAAGCATCCGTTGAGTTATTGAAAAATTCTAAAGGTGAAGATGCACAATATGGATATTTAATTTTAGAGGCTGAAGGCTTTAAAGATGGAGATGGATTAGTAGGTACTGATGAAAAATCAAATAAAGTTAATATAAGATTGGAAAAATTGGCTGAAATACTTCCAGAGGATGCTTTATTCCAGGAATATTGTAAAAATAACAGAAACAACATACGTTCAGCGTATAGGCTTCCACCTATTTATACAGGTGAAAGTCAAGATTATAATCGGTCTACAGCTGATACTGCCAGACAGATAACAGAGGAACAGGTCTTTCAGCCTGAAAGAGAGGCAGTTTCCTTTAAATTCAATAATCTACTTAGACCCAAATTAGAAATAAAAAATGTTTCTATGAATTTTAATATGCCTAAGATAACAGACAATAGTGATATAGCCAGAGCCTTATATCCATATATATCTGCCGGTACTGCAACACCAAATATGCTTCTTGATTCTATGGGGCAGCTGCTTGGCAAGAAATTTGAAACTATAAAAGAAGATTGGGCAAATCAACCTCTACAGATAACTTTAAAGCAGTTTGATATTCAAAAACAGGTACAGCAACTTCAAGGTGCAGTCCAGAAATCAGATGAAAATAAAATACTTGAGGCTTTGAAAGATATTCAGTTGTCTGTGGAAGGAGCCTTGCAAAATGGGTAAAAGAGATGTTTTGGTGGCATTTTCTAGCGGATTAAAAAAAGCTATAGCTAAACTTGATAGTGATACAAATAAGTATTTTGCTAAGGTAAAAGGTAATAAAATTTGGATTACAGATGCAGAACAGTTTTCAAGAGATGTTGAAAAGACAATGACAGCTTTCTTTAATAAGCAAAAAGGCTACTATATATCAAAAATAAAAAATTCTTTGGATGATTCTGAAGTATATGAAGATATAGAAAAAGATATAGAGTCTCTTTTGTTTTCTGGTGATAGTAACAATAAATATATAAATGAACTAAAAGGCAAAATTCAGCCTTTAGTAAGGAAATATATTAAGGAATTAGCCAAAAGAAGTTTAAAGGATTTAGCGGATACTTTTAAATCAAGGATAAAAATTGAAGGCCCTGACTGGAAATATGGAGATAAAAAGCCAGCGTATTTTGATGAAAAAATATTCAATAAAAATTCTGCAGTATGGATTGAAAATCATGTTATTAAATTTGCTCCGGAGGTACAGCAGACAACACATGATTCTGTAGTAAGGTCATTGAAAGAAGGATATGAAGCAGGAGAGACTATAGATGAACTATCTGATAGATTGGATAAATTACCTGCATTTGATAGGAATAGGGCCATAAGGGTTGCACGTACTGAGACTATAGCTGCTAGTAATGCAGGTGAATTTGAAAGCTATAATCAAAGTAATTATGTAATAGGGAAACAGTGGCTTTCATCTCATGATGATAGAGTAAGACCAGATCATGAGGCTGCCAATGGACAAAAAAAGAAATTAGATGAACCTTTTGAAGTTGGAGGATATAAACTTATGTTCCCAGGGGATAGTTCTTTAGGAGCACCAGCAAGAGAAGTTATTCATTGCCGATGTACTATGGTGCCGGTGTTTAAAGGTGAAAGTTTAGATTGATTCAATAGGAGGGAAATTATGGATAATAAGTTAGAAAAAACTTTAAGTGAAAAAGAAATGTTTTGTTTGTCAAAGCATATTCAAAAACTAAAAAAGATTGTTTACAGCTCATGTTCTACCTGTAAATATCAAGCTGAATGTGCTAAAAATAATTTTAAATTTGAAGAGAATACCTTGCTGCATTTAGAAACAATAACTAATAACGTATGTAGAAGATACTGTTATGATGGTAGAGAAATATTTAATATATCTATTTCATTAGGCAAAAATCCAGATATTAATAAGATCGTCGAAAAGCTTTGTAAAATGCTTGAAGAAGCTACACTATAATTCTCATAGTTAATTTCTTTTATATTTTATAAAAAATACTTTAGAAAGGAGGACATATAGGTGGATTTATTTAAGGACTCAGATAAAAAAATATTGATTGATTTGTCTCTTAAAAATGGTGCTAAGGAGCCTAAAGTCGTGATTGGAGATCTTGACATATCATCTAGGGTTAGAGGTATAAAAATAGCAGGTGGAGTAGGGAGAATTCCCTCGGTAGAATTAGAATTATTACCTGAAGAGATAGATATAACTATAGATCAAGTACCTATAATCTTAAAGAAAAGCATTAAGGATTTTTCTTTAGAGGATATTACTAAAGAACTTCAGCTGAGACTATGTAGACAGCTTATAGAAAATAGTTATAAGAGGTGATGAAAGTGCCGGCTAAACAATTTGAAGTCAAAATTGCTAAGGTAGATCAGGAAAATCATATTGTGGAAGGTGTTGTATATAGACCCTCTAAAGTTTTCAAGGAAGATGGTACACCAAAGGATTATGTGGACACTCAAGGGGACTGGGCAACCGTAGAAGATGTAAAAAAGGCATGCCACAATTTAAGCAAGAAGTTAGCACTTACACAATCTATAGCTAAGGCAGGTGTGGATAAAAGTCATAATGAAAAAGGTGGATATGGTTTTGTAGCTGAAAATTATATAGCTAAAACAGATATCCCTGATATAGAAGCTAAAGCTGATGATTGGTGTGCTGCAGTAGAAGTTACAGATGATTCAACATGGAATCAAGTGTTAAAAGGAGATATAACAGGTTTTAGTATTGGTGGTACTGCAGTTTATGTAAAACCTAAAGAAGGAGGTGAAGGAAGTGCCGAGAATGACTGACATGGATATTAATTTCATATCTCTTGTAAAAAAGGGAGCCAACAAGCAAAAAATACAAATATATAAAAGTGATGATTATAAACCCGAAACCAATTCAAATTCAAATGATGATGAGGTTAAGGGTTTTATTAATGTAGTAAAATCATTTTTTACAGGGAGAAACACAGTACAAAAGGCTGATAAACCAAAGCCACCGACAGATTTTGCTGGAGCTATAGCTGCACAAGATGTATCTAACAATTTAGACAATGCTAGGTGGACCCTGAGGACTGTTATGTATAATATCTTAGCTGATGATAATATAACAGATAAAAAAGCTCAAATAGGAACACAAGTTGATGCTTTCAAGACTTATGTTTTGAATCAATTAGATAAAGTTGGAATAAAAAAATGTGCTGATCAACTTAAAGGTGAGCCCATCGAAAAATCAGGTAAAAAAATATCTGCAACAAGATTAAAAAGTATAAAAGGTGCAATATCATCCCTGCAATCGATAGTTGATGATGCAGAGGTAAATGAAGGAGGAGATGGAGAAGTGAACAAAGAGGATGTAAGCAAAGTATTAAAATCAGTTTTGAATGAAGGATTGAAGCCAATAAATGATAGGCTGGATAAAATTGAAAAAGAAGATTCAACTACATGCCCAAGTTGTGGGGCAAAAGTAAAGCCAGGAGATAAATTTTGCTCGAGCTGTGGTAAAGCATTGCCTACAGCAAGTTCTTCAACAAAAAAAGAAGATACCTCTGAAATAATAAAAGCCGTTATAAATGATGCGTTGAAGCCTGTTACCGAAAGAATAGAAGCAGTTGAAAAATCTAGAGGTATATCAAAACAAGCTGAGGGTGGCAATGAAACTACAGTAAAAAAAGAAAATATATTTTCTGGGATAGATATATAGGGAGGAATGAAAAATGCCAATAAGCAATAGACAAATAATTCAAAAAGACAGTGTATTGACTGCTGGGAAAACATCAGGGTTATTAAATCCTGAACAATCAACAGCCTTTTTAAAAATGGTATTTGATGATAGTTCTTTTTTAGGAGAGTTTTCTCATCAGACGAGAAGATCAACAAAAGGAGTTATCGATAAGATAGGAATTGGCAGGAGGCTTTTAAGAAAACAAACAGAGGGTACAGATACACTATCTGGTAACGGAGTAGAGCCTGTACTTGGTTCAGTTCCATATAGTACTACTGATACAGTCCTTGGAGCTGAAATTTCTGAGAAGTTTATAAGAGAAAACATTGAACATGAAGGATTTGAAACTACTTTCATGGGTATGATAGCAAATCAGGTTAAAGTAGACATGCTTGATTTAGCCTTTAATGGTGATACCGCAGTGGCAGCAGAGAATCCGGATCATGATTTTCTTATAATTGATGATGGAATAATAAAACAACTTACTGATGGATCACATATACTTGATGCAGCTACATTAGGAACAAATTTTACTGACAATATATTTACAGGAGCATTGAGGGCAGTACCTAGCAAATATTTCAATAAGGAAAAATATAGATGGATAGCTAATAATGATATGTATATTAGATGGATTGAATATTTAAAAAGTAGAAATACAGCTGCAGGAGATATGGCCATACTTAATGGAACTAATATCAATCCACTTGATGTTCAATGGAGGATAGTCCCTAATTTCCCTGATAATAAAATTATACTTGCAGATCCTTCAAACTTTTGCATAGTTAATACTTATGATATAAATCTAAGAAAGACTATTGAAGGTAAAGAGGCTGTATATAGAGATATGAGGTTCTATGCTTTGCACTTGGATATGGATACTATAATACTTGAAAAAGATTCTGTTGTAAGTGTAAATAACATTCCACAAATTGCAGCAGCTTAATATTTAATATTGGAGGTGAAGGATATGGTAAAGGTAGAATTAATAAAAAATTGTATTTATCACGCTCCTTCTCACGTCTTTGATTACAGAAATAAAAATACAAAGATTCAGGAAGTAGATAATAAATTAGCAAAAATACTTCTTGAATCAGGGTATTTCAAAGAAGTGAAAGAAGCATCTGGTAATGATTCTGGAGAAAATTCAGGGAAGTAAGGTGTTTAATGATGGATTATATAACATTAGAGGAATTGAAAAGTATAGTAGTAAATGACCACATGGCATTAAAAAGTGATACAGCGTTGAGCCTTCTGATTAAATCAGGAAAAGAAATAATTGATAACTATTGTGGCAAAGAATTTACTGGGCCAATTCCATCTACAGTTAAAGTTGTTAATGCTGAAATTGTGAATGTACTTTTGAATGATAGCAGTAAAGAGAGTGAGTCTAACGGTGATTATTCTTATAAAGCTAATTCCAAGGCGTATGAACAGATATTGAAAAAGCTTGATGGATTCTCTGATGAACCAGAACCAATTAATAAAAGCCATTCCATAAGATGCCAGGTGATATAAAATGTCTTTTTTAGGAACTCTTGATAAGATGTGCACAGTATATAGAAATTCACCTGATACTCTTGATGAGTATAATGCACCTAAGGACGATCCTGTTCCAATAGGAGAATATCCATGTAGACTTGGAAGAACATCAGGGAATATAAATCAGGAACAACCTCAATTAGTATCCTATGAAAATAGAAGGCTTTATACTATAGGAGCTGCGGATATAAAAAAAGGTGACATTATTATAGTAAATGGCGATAAGTATAGGGCTGAATTACCTAATAGACCTAGTCCATATCAACTTGAGGTTGATGTGGTAAATGAAAGTGAGGAATAATTTTATGGGATGGGAAGTTAAAGGACTTGATGATTTTCAGAAAACTATACTTGGGTTTGTAAATCAAAAGTATCCTGAAGAAAAGCAAAAAGAACTTATGAAGCTTGGAAAAATGTATCAAAGAGAAGTAAAAACCATTATGAATGATGAGGACATAAGGGATACATCAAGACTTATAAATTCAGTATCTGTGGCTCAACAAGATGAAAATACGGTTGTTGTTGGTACTAATGTACCATATGCTATAGATGTAGAAGATGGGCACGTACAGCATAGAAGATTTTTGCCTAAATTGGTACTCCAGAAGAGTGGAGGGAAAAAGTGGAGAAGACTTGCAGTTAAAACTACTTTTGAAACTAAAATAAATAAATATACCTATATGAATGAAACTCAAATATTGCCTATAACAGATAAGAGAGTTAAAGGCTTTATGTTAAAGGAAAAATTTATACCAGGTAAACATATGTTTAAGAGAGGATGGCTAAGATTTAATCCCAAAGCTGAACAGGAATTAAAAAACTGGACTGATGAAATGTTTGGGAGGTTAAGCGGCTAATATGTATGAGGTTTTTAATGGTATAAGAAAGGTAATTGCAAATGGATTTCCGGGAGTTCCAGTATATATAAAAAACAATGGAGGAGACTTTAAAAGGCCTTCTTTTTTTATTTCATTTGTTGGAAGCAATTCTGTAGATATAAACAAATTAATGTATATAGATTCTATGCTGTTTCAGGTAGTGCTCTTCTCTGAACTGGATTTTTATAAGAATGTAGATACTGAAAAACAATTTGATCAATATGAAAAACTTAAAAATTTATTCCAAAAGAAAGGATATGTTGAGGTGGGAGATAGATGCCCATCCATAACTAGTTTAGAAGGTGGGCCTAGAGGAAATGAAATATATTTAACCATAGGTATTGATTGGCATGATAGCAGGTATACTCCTGAAACTGGAGAAACTGCAGATGCTTTGGAGTTAGATATCTAAGTATTAGATTTGTGAAAGGAGATAAAATTAATGGGATTACCAGAACTTAAAATGGAGTTTATGCAGAAGGCTTCAACTGCAATTGAAAGAAGCTCAAAAGGTGTTGTTGCTTTAATCTTAAAAGATGATACACAAATACTTCAGACTGAATTCAGTTATACTTCTGTTGCAGATATTGAATCTAATAAATTTACTGCAGATAATGTAGATTATATTAAAAAAGCTTTTCTTGGCACTCCAAGTAAAATTATTATAGAAGTGATTCCGACTATAGCGGAAGATTTTAATAATGCATTAAAGATATTAAACAACAAAAAGTGGAATTACTTGGCTATACCTAGTATAGAAGCAGCTCAAGTTCAAGATATTGCTTCATGGATTAAGACTAAAAGGGATATGGACCATAAAACCTTTAAGGCAGTGCTTCCAGATTGTGAGGGAGATCATGAAGGGATTATAAATTTTGAAACTGATGAAATAAAGATTAAAGATTCAGATAAGCAGTATTCAACTGCAGAATATTGTTCTAGGATGGCAGGTATATTTGCTGGACTTCCGTTTACGAGGTCAGCCACTTATTATGAATTGTCAGAAGTCATTAGCATAAAGGAATCTACCGATCCAAATGCTGATGTAGATGCTGGAAAACTAATACTTATAAATGATGGAGAAGACATAAAGATAGCTTCGGGGGTAAACAGTCTGACAACTATGACAGATCCCAAAGGTCCTGATTGGAAGGATATATTGATTATAGATAAGATGGACCTTAATAGGGATGATATATCTACAACTTGGACAAGAGAATATTGTGGGAAAGTTATAAATATCTACAATAATAAAATGCTCTTCATATCTTCAATAAACGCTTATTTCCTTGAATTACAGACACAAGATAATTTCTTTGAACCAAATTCTGAAAATAAAGCACAAATAAATTTGGATGCACAGAAAGCATATTTACAAAGCCAGGGAGTAGATGTATCGAGTATGAAAGACCAAGATATATTAATGGCTAATACAGGGAAAAAGGTATTTATAAGTGCAAATGTTAAGTATACAAATGCAATGCAAGATCTAGAGTTTAGTGTTTATATGGCAGCATAAGAAGGAGATGATTTAATTGGCATTTGATCCTAAAAGAGCGATTAGCGGAAACAAAGGAGAACTGTGGATTGACAACGAAAAGTACAATGAGGCTACTCAGTGTCAAGGTAAAGTAAAAGCTGACAAAGTAGATGTCCCAATGTGTGGGAAAAAGGGGAAACCTAAAAAGAATACTGGCTGGGAAGGCAGCGGTACTGTCAAAATGACGAAAATAACTAGCAAATTAGCAAAAAAGGTCTCTACATCAATAAAAAATGGAACAGCTTTAAATGCTACTATAATAAGTCAACTAAATGATCCAGACGCATATGGTTATGAATCGGTTGCTTTCTACGGGTGCGAGTTTGATGAAGCTACATTGGCAGATTGGGAATCATCTAAACTTGTGGAAGAAAGCTATCCTTTCACCTTTACAGACTTTGACTTCCTAAATGAGATAGTAGCAGATGATCAATATGAAGGATAATTTGAGGAGGATTTTAAATGGAAAATAAAAACGTACAAGATAAAATAAATAAAGAATATGATGTAATGCAATTGCTCCTGGAAGCGGATCCTGAAAAGGTAAAAATGCCTATTGGTAAAATAGAAATCAAAAGGCTTTCGGAAGCGTTAGGAAAGCCTGTGTATTTTACATGTAAGGCTGTACCAGTAGATAAATACAATAATATTCAGCAAGACGCAGTAAAATATGATGATGAAGGTGGAATAGAAGGTATTGAAATTACAGATACTCAAATTTTCACTATTATAGAAGGGACCATAAAACCTAACTTCAAAAATAATGATCTAATGAAGCATTATGGAGCTCCTACACCAAAAGAGCTGGTAAAAAAGATTTTACCGTTGCCAGGTGAAATAAACCACGTATATAAATATATTAAAAAATTGAGTGGAGATAGGAAAGATATAATTCAGGAAATAAAAAACGAATAAAGACAGATGGTTTTATTGAAATGATGTACTATTATTGGACAGAAAAAGGAATAAGGCCATCTGTCTTTTATAATATTCCAGAGAGAGAAAAGTTGGTTATTAGGGCTTTTTATGAATATGAACAGTCTGAAAAGAGGCATTCTCGTAATAGAATAAAAAGTAAAGAAATCCCTATCTTCCCGGTAACTATTATCTAATCCCTCTATATCGTATTTGGACAAATTATAACGTAATTTGTTATAATGTTGTTAACAAAATATTAATATATGGAGGGATTATGTTGGAGGGAAATAATAAAAATGGGGAAAATATATCTTCCGATTCTACAAAGAAAACAGAAGGTAATCCCAAACAAGGTTGCGGATGCTTAATAGTAATATTAATAGTAATTATTGCTATTGGCTTTGGCGTATATAAACACAATGTTACTAAAAAACAGAAGGCTGAAGCGGTTAAGCAGGAACAAATCGCAAAGCAAAAACAAGCGGTACAGGAGAAGAAAGAAGAGGAAGCTGAAAAAAATACTCAGGTTAATGAACAAAAATCAAATATTCAAAATGTAAAATTAGATCCACTATTTAAATTAAGTCAAATTAAGGGTAAAACTCCTACAGAGGTTAATAACATTATAGGTAAGCCGGATGCTCAACGAAATGATAAATGGGAGTATGCAGATACTCATGAAGAAACCGATGCTGTAGTAGAAATATTTCATAAAAAACAATTTGATATTGAATTATGGTTTATAGATGGAGTTGCTGCAAGACTAAGTTTAGAACCTAAAATAAAAATACAAACAAATCAGATTACAGATGTGCTTAAAATATTTTCACTTGGTTTTACTGACCCTACTTATGAAAATGATTATGGGATGAGATGGGTTAATGAATTCGGAATGTATGAGTTTTCAATAAGTTATCAGGATTATACAGTAACACTTATTCATATAATATTAGATGAAAAATATAGATAGATGTAGAGAATCACTTAATTGTGGTTCTCTTTTATTGGAAGGAGGTGAGAATTTGGAAATACAAAATAAAATAACATTGGAAGATGACTTCACCTCGGAGCTGTTAGAAATAATTGAACGTACTAAAGATTTTCAGCAGCAGATAAGAGAAGCTAAAGAGAGAATAGATGAAATAAATGAAATCAAGGCAAAAGCTCAAATAGGTGCTGACACTAAAGAAGCTGTTAAGGAGATTTCAGAGACAAGAAAGCAAATTAACGAAATAAAAAAGAATGTTTCTTTTGTGGTTGCTGCTAAAGATTCGGCAAGTGAAAGTATCAGAAGAATAAAACTTGAAACTAAATCATTAGTTAGTAGACCATTTACAGCAATAATAAAAGCTA
This sequence comes from Clostridium pabulibutyricum, assembly GCF_058242705.1. Taxonomy (NCBI): domain Bacteria; kingdom Bacillati; phylum Bacillota; class Clostridia; order Eubacteriales; family Clostridiaceae; genus Clostridium; species Clostridium pabulibutyricum. Next base: position 31,993 of record NZ_JBZAYZ010000012.1, on the reverse strand, counting down.
AGGATGAAGTCAGTGATGTAGTTGGTGGAATAACTAATAAATTATTTAGTTTGAAAACATTAGCTGCTGGAATTGTTTTAGGTGGAACAGGGAAAAAAATGTTTGACTGGACATTAGGAAACGCAAGTAATAATGAGTTATATTTGGCTAGATTGCAAACAATGCTTCATAGTAAAAGTGCAGGATCTGAGGCCTTAAAATGGGCATACCAAAAAGCAGAAGATACCCCGTTTGATGCATCAGAGGTTGTCTCAGGAGTAGCGGGCTTAGCTACTAATGGATTAAATTTTAGAAAATATCTTGTCCCATTGGGGGATTTGTCTGCAGCTGCAACAGCTCCATTAGAACAATCTATTGCAGCAATGGCTAAATTAAAATCTGGACAACTTGGAGTAGCAATTGATATGTTTAGAGATTTGGGTATTGGCAATGATGATTGGATTAAAGCTGGAGCTAAATTTGACAAACAAGGTGCATTACAAGGAGTAACTTCTCAACAAGCTGTAGATATGGTAACTAAAATAATCAATTCTAAATATGGTGGCTTAATGGCCAATTTAAGTAATACAGCAAAAGGGAGAGAAAGCAATATTGGCGATATTATACAATCAATGGGCAGAGGACTTTCAGGTATAGACTCTCATGGAGCAATTATGAAAGGGGGATTATTTGATAATTATAAGAAACAATTAGCTACTATAATACCATTACTTCAAAATGTCAAACAGTCAAGTGCATTCAAAGGTTTAGAAAAAGACATAGGTAATTTAGCTACTAATGCTGGAAATAAATTTCAGGGTTTTTTAAAAGGCCTTTCAAATCCTCAGACGGTAAAAGATTATGAAGATAAATTTAATCAATTCATAAAAGATATAAAAGCAGGATGGGAAGTAGCTAAAGAGTTTGGAAAAGCTGTAGGAACTATAGGTACCGCATTAAAACCGGTATTTAGTTTAATAGCAGAACATCCTAAAATATTTACAGATCTGTTTTTAGGCATTGGAGCCGCAAAAATAGGCGGTTCCATGTTCAAAGGTGTATTTGATAGTTTCAAAGATATTAAATCGATAATAAAAGAATTTCCTACATTAGACAATGCCCTGAAAACTATGGTTAAAAATGGTGGTGGCGGACTAAAAGGGGTATTGAAGTTACCTTTTACAGGTCTAAAAGAAGGATTTGGTGTAATAAAAGATACAGCTAAATGGATACCAGGATTATTTAGTATTACAGGCAAAAATATTGTATCTACATTTAAAGATGGAGGAAATGCTGTAAAAAATTTCGGGAGTTTAATGAAAGGTATACCTAAAAATGTAACTACAGCATTTGGAACATTAAAGGGGACATTAAAAGGAGTTAATATAATTAAACCACTTCAAGATTCATTTAAAAATTTTAAAAATCTTGGAGTAATGAAAGAATTACCTAAAACTTTAAATCTGGCATTTAATCCTTTAAGAAGTGCATTTGGTACAGTAGGTAACTTAGGTAAGGCATTCGGTAGAAATGTGGGAAGCGCATTTAGGACTGTAGGGTCTCTTGCAGCAGGTGCCGGAAAAAACATTTTAAGTTTCGCAAAATTAATACCTAGTGGTTTTAATTCTGTAATTGGTACAGTCAGACTTTGGGTTGGAACATTGGGCAGTCTATTAAAAAGTAAGCTTCTTAGTGTAATAAGAACTGTAGCTTCTGGAATTATGGGTATTATTAGGCCACTGTTTGCATTTATTGCAGCGAACCCTATAGTATTGATTATAGGAGCAATAATAGGGGCTTGTGTACTTCTCTATGAAGCGTGGAAACATAATTGGGGAGGTATACGTGATAAAACAAAAGCTGTAATAGATGAAATAAAGAAATGGTGGGAAGGATTAAAAGAATTCTTTGCACATCCAATAAAAGGTACTATAAATATACTTAAAAGTATAGGTGATAAAATAACCGGTAAAACAGGTAAAAATGCACTTGGTACAACGTACTGGGGAGGTGGACCAACATGGCTTAATGAGTTTGGACCAGAAATAATTGATCTTCCATCCGGCAGCAGAATTCATAGTAACAGGGAATCCCTTAGAATGATGCAGCAACCAGTAAATAAAAAACAAGCAGTACAATGGGGGCAGGATATACCAGGTAGTTTGGCCAAAGGAATAAAAGATAATACTGATGTAGTAACTAATGCTACTACAATAATGGCTAATGAGATAAAGAAGCTTATACATTTTAGTAAACCTGATAAAGGCCCACTAGCTGATGCAGATACTTATGGTGTTGATATGGTGAAGAATCTTGGATCTGGTATACAAAATAATATAAGATATGCGACAACACCTACGAATAATATGGCAAGTAGTACAAAGTCAGTTGTTACTGGACTTATACAGCAATGTCCAACAATGGGACAGCAGGTAGTACAGGAAATTGGATCTGGTATACAATCCAATGTAGGTAATTTAACAGGTATAGTAAAAGAATTAACTAATAAAGTAATAACAGCATTTAGAACTGGGTTTGGAATAAATTCCCCAAGTAGAGTTATGTATGAATTATCTAAGTTCATTCCTGCTGGAGTTATAAAAGGTATATCTTCTGTGGACATTCAAAAATTCATAAAAAACTGGATTGGAGATATTAGCTCAATGGCCGGCGGTATGAGTGGTAATGTATCTGGATGGCTTACGGCTGCACTTGGAATAACAGGAACTCCTATGAGTTGGCTCCCGGGATTATTACAATTGGTAAAAAGAGAGTCAGGAGGCAATCCATTTGCTTACAATGGAATAAGTGTTGGAGGAGAACATGCTACAGGACTTTTACAAATGCTTAGATCTACATTTACAGAAAATATGTTTCCTGGATTAGGGGATATAATGAACCCAATTGCAAATGCTGCCAGTGCTATAAGATATATAAAGAAAAGATATGGCAGTGTGATGAATATACCTAATCTTTTTGGAGGAAATTATAAAGGCTATGCTGTAGGGCTTACCAGAGTGCCACATGATGATTTCCCGGCGCTCCTGCATGAAGATGAAGAAATTGTGACGGGTAGTAAAGCGAGAGGGAATAAAAACACTGGTAATATAATAATTCAAAAGTTGGCGGATAAAATTGAAGTTAGAAACGAAAGTGATATAGATAAAATAGTTGATAAACTTTATAAAAAACTAGAGAAGGCAGCTTATAATATGGCATAAGGTGGTGAATGACATGGAATTTTGGTTAAAACAAGATAATGATAATAGTGGATTTCAGCTACCAATAAATCCTCCAAGTTATGAAATAGCTGCATTAATGAATAATGGAACGTTCGATACGGAAATGTCCGGGGAACGTTCCTTTTTGGGGACAGAAAAACTAAAAACATTTGAAATTGACAGTTTTTTCCCTTATGAAAAATATCCATTTTCATTATGTATAGCAAAGGAAGATCCTTATGAGTATGTAGATACAATAAACAAATGGAAAAGGAATAAGTGGCCTGTAAGAGTAATAATTACACAAACTCCTGTAAATTTATTATGTTCTATAGAAGAATTTCACTATGGGGAAGAGGCAGGATCTAGAGATGTTGTTTTCAAAATTATGCTTAGAGAGTATGTGAAAGTAAATGGAATTATAATTCAAGATGCTACTGTAACGACTACGGAATCCACATCATCAAGTTCAGGTGATGCTACTATAAAATTATTACAGCAAAATTTAAACAAATTGAAAATACCTAGTAGTACATTAAATGTAAATGGAATAAATGATTCTACAACAAAGGACGCTGTGAAAAAGTTTCAGTCAATTATGGGACTACAGCAAAATGGAAACTACAATGTTGCTGAAAGTACTGCAATAAATGAAATTTTAAATAAACCAATGTGTGGAATACCATATGTCCATAGATATGCTACCAGGTACATTCAATGGAGGGTTGGTACTAATATAGATGGCATATTTTATACAGCAACTAAAATTGCCGTTATGAAATTTCAGAAAAATAATGGCTTGTCAGTAGACGGAATTGTCGGGCCAAATACATGGGGTAAAATGTTTTAGCTTTAGATGGAGTGATTAAGAATGACAGCGATAAATATATGGGCTAAATACTATTCAGGAGGATTAAAAAAATATCTTACACAAGATTTGTCGGACTTATTAAAAACTGTGGTATCAAGTTGTGATAAATCTTCAGTGTCACGTAAATTTGATATTACCTATGCATATCCAATTACAGACCCAAATCAGCCGAAATTCCAAGTAGCACCGGGGACATTTATAACGGTATATTTGGATTATAAGGCTGTTTGGTATGGCTTTGTTCATACCAGGGAAATGAATACCCAGGAGCAAACTGTTACATTTACAGCGTATGATTGCTTGATATATTTAATTAGATCTAAAGTAAACTACAACTTTAATAAGGCTGTGGCTGAAAGTTGTGTGGAACAGATATGTAAAGATTTAGGAGTTAAATATAATAAGATTCCAACTACGGGAATCCCTATAACTTTACCGATAGAAGATGAAACAGCATATGAGGCAATCATGCATATATACTATGAGGTTAGTAAAAAAAATGGGAAAAAATATATCATGTACGCCGACAATAATCAATTGAGTGTGATGGAAAAGGGAGCAATAATTCAAGATAGTGTATCAGTCCCAGGGGCAAGAGGAATGTGGACTAGATATCATGCATTGGATCCAAAAGAGAACATGTCAGGCACAATATATAAGGATACAATTGAAAATATGATAAATAGAGTAAAAGCCTATGATGATAAAGGAAAACTTCTCGGAACAGTAGAAAGCAGCTATAATCAAAAATTTTATGGGACGTTTCAATCTACATACACTAAGGAAGAGGATAAAGATTGGAAGACGGAAGCATCAAATCTTCTACATGGCGTTGACAGAGAAATAACTGTAGATGCACTTGGGGATTGGAGATTTAGAACAGGATATGCAGCTTTTATAAATGCTCCATATATAGAAGCTTTAGATAAAAAGGTGTTTTATATTGATGGGGATACGCATACCTGGAATCTAGAAAGTGGGATTTACACTATGGAGTTAAATCTTAATTCTGAAAACACCATGGATGATGTGGAGGTGAGTTAAAATGGATTCATCCTATACTAAATTTTTGAAGATGATGCGTAGTCAAGGGGCAAAATATAATCCGCCAGGTATAAAAATTGGGACTGTTATAACAACCGATCCTTTAACAATACAGCTTGGCGATTTGCCACTATATAAAAACAATTTATTTATTGCAGATTATTTGTTAAGTGGATATAAAAGACAGATTAATATTTCATCTATTGATTCAACAGAAATAAGTTTTACGGATGGATTAAAAGAAAATGATCAATTGGCAGTAATAAAAATACAAGAAAAAAAATATTTAATACTATGTAAAGTAGAGGAGTTGTAAAAAGAATGGGACTACTCCCGGAAATATATGATATACCAATGTCTGATTCATTACAAACGGACATAACGAGTGATGAACAGGTATCTTTACCACGTGAATATGCATGGGATTTTGAAAAAAATGATTTCATCTTAGAAAATGGAAAGTTTGTTATAGTTGAAGGGATTGAAGCACTGAGAGTTTGGACTTGGAAGGCGTTACACACTCCAAGATTTAGATATGATATATATGATGAAAACTATGGGCATGATATTGAGACTTTGATAGGGAAAAATTTTAGTTATGAACTTATGGAAGCTGAAATAAAAAGGTTTGTTACAGAGTGCCTTACTAGAAATGAGTATATAACTGGAATAACTAATTTTAGCATGAAGAAAGTCAATAAGCGTGTAAGTATAAGTTTTACAGAAAAAACAACTTTTGATGATATAGATATAAAAGATATGACAACTGATATTCCAATATAAAGAAGGTGAATTTAATGTTTGATGAATTTACGCAGGAAAGTGAAGAAGATATATTACAAAATATGCAAAATGACGTGGGAACTTCTGTTGACAGTAGTCAGGGTTCCTTTGTATTTGATGTACAGAAACCTGTGGCACATCAAATATACAATACAAGAGTTGACCTTAATACAGTGCTTATGTATGCTTTTGTACAAACTGCAAGTGATAAGTTTTTGGATTTAGCAGGGGAAGGACGTGGAGTATCTAGGGTTTTAGGAGAAAAAGCAACAAGCGAAGCTTTATTTAAAGGAAGGGCAGGTACAGTTGTTCCAGCTGAAACTTTAGTACAATCATCTTCTGATATAAGATTCTTAACTATAGGTAATGTTATTATTCCAGATGATGGAACTGCTAGTATAGGAATAATAGCTGAAGATATAGGTTCTATTTATAATAACTTACCTGCTAATTCTATAACACAGATTCCAATATCTATACCCGGAATTACATCTGTTACTAACCCAATTCCTACTAAGGGAGGAACGGACACTGAAGATGATGATGATTATAGAGTTAGAATTCTTCAAAGGTTAGCGCATCCTCCTTCTAGTGGAAATAAAGATGATTATATAAGGTGGGCAGGAGAGATATCCGGAGTAAAAGGTTCTAAAGTAATTCCGTTGGCAAATGGCCCCGGTACTGTAAAAGTAATTGTTTATGGAGATAAAAATCAACCACTTGATGAAAATATAATTCAAAATGTACAGAATCATATTGATCCGCCTTCACATGGATATGGAGAAGGAACTGCCCCTATAGGTGCAAGTGTGGAAATTGTTACACCAACAACTAAGGTTGTAGATGTTGTTATTAGTGGCCTAATTTCAGCTGATATTAATACTGCTAAAATTAATATAGAAAATAATCTAAAAGAATTGTTACTTTCTATAGGACCAGGAGAAACTTTAAAATTGGTTTCAGTAATAGCAACTATAGCAGATACAGATAAAACAGATGATTTTTCTACAGTGACTTTAAATGGGATTACAGGCAATATAACTTCGACAGACGAGGAAAAGATTATACTTGGGAGCGTAGCTTATGAATAATTATGAGTATTTTAGCGAGAAAAAGCCTGATTCTATTAAAGATAGTAGTATTTTTGATAAAGTATATGCATCTATTGGAAGACAGTTGGATAAATTGCTACGTGATAAAGAGGATTTAATATTGCAGTTAAATCCTCAAACTTGTACTTGGACAATTGATATGTGGGAAGATATGTGTGGTATAGAACATTCATCTCAACCTTTAGATATAAGAAGAGCAACTGTAATTGGAAAGTTATCACAAATATCACCTATAACTACAAAACGGATGGAAAGTATTCTTAAAAATTATGCTGATGATGTTCATATAGATGAATACTTTTCAGAATATCGTTTTGATGTAATATTGAAGACAAAAACAACATTGCACGCTTCAATTGATTATATAATGAACCAGATAGAAGAGCTGAAGCCTTGTCATCTTGCATATCAGTTAATAACTGATTATATATTAAGTATTTTAATTAAGCTTATATTTAATAGATGGTTCAGCGATATTTTAGATAGATGTGGTACCTTCACAACTTATGAAGATGGCTCTAAAGAATCTATAATAGTCACAAAGGGATGGAGTTTTCAGGAGTTTTTAAATTCTTATTTTAATAAGTATTTTGCAGATAAATTTATGATAGCATCTACTTCTACATTTGTTGATGAAAATGGATATTCTATTTTAAAAGTAATTAGTGAGAACTTTAGTAAATATTTTTCAGATAATCTTATGAAAGCATCAGAGGATACTTTTATCGAAGGCAAAGGGTACTCTGTAAATAAAAAAATATATAGTTCAATTCAAAGGTTCTTTTCAGAGCCTTTTTTAATTGCATCTGAAAATACTTTTATTGTTAGGAAAGGTGTTAGTTATAAGCAAACTTTAGATGAAGAATTTAATATGTATTTTTCTACAAAATTTAAAACATGTAGTGAAAATTTATATAGTGAAGGAGGAAAACTTATTTATGACAGCTGATGGAATGAATTTGTTATTTGATTTCTTTAGAAATAATTTATTGAAATGCCAGGTACTTGTAAATGGAAATTATATAGATGTAGCTATACAACGGTATGAACAGACTGATAATTCAATAAAGATATTCGTTTATATAGATGAAACTATTGTCGGAGAGATAACACAGTATAGGCTAATAAGTGTTGATGGAAAGGTATTTGATACAAAGAGTGATACTGTAACAAAAGATGATAGAGGCCTGCTTACATTGTTTGAATATCAAGTACAGGAGGGATGATTATATATGTCATATACTAGAACAAATTGGTTAGATGAGGTGCATGACCAAAATGGCAACGAAATTCAAAAAGGAACTCCATATTCAGCACATAATATGAACAATTTAGAAGATGGGGTTGATACTGCAAATAATATTGCAGGTGCCATGACTGCTGAGGCTATACAGAAAATAGGTGCAATAGAAAAAGAACTTGATAAATGGCAAAATCAGCGGTTACAGCAGGGGACAGTTATACTTTATAATAAATCAGTAATTGAGGGATGTAAAATAAATGCCATGCCTAGCAGTAGATATTTGCAATTTACAAGGACAGGAACATATGTTGAAGGCAATATTTCAAAAGCATATGTAGATGGAAAAATAATTGGTATAAATGATACTGAAATGCTTGCAATGGTACCTCAATATATTTTGGAAGGGCCAAATGTTTATTATGTTTACATTGATTATGATGCTGCAATTGGTAAATATAAGCCGTTTTTGGATTCAAAAGTGCCTGATGGGAAGTTAACTTTATACAAAATAACGGTACCTGCAGGTGACAATAAGATGGATTTAAGTTTAGTAAATATCCAGGACACTAGAAGAATAGAGACAAATAATATGTTTAGGAATACAGAGCCTTTTGCGCTTGTAAGTCTTCCTGGATATCCTCAGTTGAGCACTGATTATGCAATTTCTCTTACTGTACAATCTGCAAGTGATGTTGGAGCTGTGGGTGATTTGATTGCTTATGATAAGCAGGCCAATGGATTTAAAATAAAGGTTACTGGAAGTGCAGACAACGTTGAAATAAAATGGACTCTTATGAATCCAGGATTAAAATAAGGAGGCATTAAGGTGATAATAGAAGAAAAAAATCAAGGTAAAAAAATTAATTATTTAGTGAGTGATACAACTGTAAATTTTGATTCAACTCTCAGTATAAATCTTTCAAGGTATCAAAAAGATATAGAGAATGTAGTTGATATATGCCTAGATAATGATATGCAGCTTACAACAGGATTAGGTAAATGGTATGCGGCAAGCATTATACTACCTCCAAAAGAATATACAGAAATTGATACAGGGAAAGAAGACAGTGATGGTCATGAAATATATAACAAAATATTAAATCCATTAGATATGGAAAAAGTAAAATTAGTGTTATGGGCATTGCCTTATGGATATGAATTACAGGGAGGTAATAATTAATGAGTTTTATATATTCAGTAAAAGATACTTATAGAGCTGCAGTAGAAGCAGCAACAGGCGGTAAAAACACTGTAATGTATGATGATAAAGGCTATCCAAGCATTATGGTATGTATTCCTAAATTTTATTCGGATGAGGTAATGGATGGGGCTCCGCATTCAGCATGCTCTGCGTTTGTTGTAAATGGAGTGGAAAAGCCTTTTATATACATTAGTAAGTATCAAGCATGTGTTGTGGATGGAAGAGCATATTCACTACCGGGACGGGATCCAGCACAGAATATCAACTTTGATCAAGCACTTTCTTATTGCTATGCAAAGGGACAGGGATGGCATCTTATGAGTAAAGCAGAATCTGCGGCTATAGCTTTATGGTGTAAGAAAAATGGTTTTATGCCACGAGGTAATAATAATTATGGCAAAGATATATCAGCTTCATATGAGCATGGAGTAGAAACTGCAAAAGACTGGGATGGAGTCAGAACAGGACGAGTTGCAACAGGTTCTGGACCTGTAAGTTGGAGCCATGATGGAACACCTGATGGGATTTATGATTTGAATGGCAATGTATGGGAATGGAATTCTGGTATGAGGTTAAATGATGGTGAAATTCAGATTATTCCTGATAATAATGCAGCTATACAAAATGCTGATCATTCTGATGGAAGTACTTTATGGAAAGCTATAGTGCAAGATGGTTCATTAGTAGCTCCAGGTACAGCAAATACTTTAAAATATGATGCTTCAAATGCTAACGGGAGTGGTAATGTAATACTTAGCGAGGCTATTGCTAATAGAGGAACTGATTCAGTAAATATGGAAATGGTGTTTGAGTCAATGACTGCTTCAAGCGGGGTAACAGTACCGATACTTCTAAAATCCTTAGGGCTTTTTCCACTGGATACAGCACACGGTGGAGATCATATATGGGTTAGAAATAATTTGGAAAGATTTCCATTATTTGGTGGCACTTGGATCGATGGTTCTGGTGCCGGCGTGTTTGCCCTATCTTTGCTTGATAGTCGGAGTGACAACTCTAACAACGTGGGGTTCCGGGCCGCTTATGTTTTATAGGGTGCTGTGTTCTGACAGGGCGGTGATAACCGCCTAACAAATTTTGATAAAATATAACAAAGTTAAATATAAAAAAACAATATATGTTAGAATTTTATTGGTGGTACAATGGTTGATTTGAAAATAATTCAAAAGACTTACGATATGATTGAATATGGATATAATGCAATTGCTCAATTTCCAAAGTCTGAAAAGTATGCTCTTGGAAATGATATGAAAAGATGTATGCATAAAATTTTAGAATATGAAATTGTAGGTCATAAAAAATATTATAAAAAGACCACATTAAGAGATCTTGATGTGGAAGTTACCAAACTTAGGGCTTATACAAGATTAGCCAAAGATCTTGGATTTCTTCCGTTTAAAAAATATGAAGTGTGGTCTGGTTTTAATGTAGAAATAGGTAAAATGGTAGGTGGATGGATTAAATCTGCTAAACAATAAACTTTTGGGAATAGGCCGTAGCTTGGTGGCAATTGGAACAATGGTTCTGGTGCCGGCGTGTTTGCCCTAAATTTGAATAATAATCGAAGTAACAACAATAACAACGTGGGGTTCCGGGCCGATTTACTCTTGTGGCCAGAAGTTACAAGCTCATGGGCTTGTATCCAGTGCAGAGAGTTTAAGAATAAAGGGGCTTATTTCCATGCTGACAAAGCAAAAAATATATTAGTTATGTATGCTGATAGTAGTTTTATAATGAGATCCGCAAAGCATAACAAATTTACTGAGGAATCAAATGACAAAGCAAATTAAAAATGTATATTTAACTTTGTGTACTTATGAAAACTTGTATAAAGCTTATATACAAGCTAGAAAGTGCAAAAGATATAGAAATGAAATACTTGAGTTTTCATTTAACCTTGAAGAAAATTTATTGGATATTGGCAGAGAATTAAAAAATAATACTTATAAGGTAGGTTCATATAGAGAATTTTATATATACGAACCTAAGCAGCGGTTAATTATGGCATTGCCATTTAAAGACAGGATAGTTCAATGGGGAATATACCAATTATTAAATCCTGTATTTGATAAATCCTATATTTACGATAGTTATGGATGCAGAATAGGGAAAGGTACGTTAAAAGCAATCCAGCGACTTCATTATTGGCTAAGATTAGTTGGTAAAAAAGATAAAAAGTTCTATTATTTAAAATTAGATGTGTCTAAATATTATTATAGAGTAGATCATGAGATACTAATAGATATATTAAACAAAAGAATAAAAGATAATAGAATGATAGAAATTTTAAAAACTATTATAAATTATGAAGGAACTTTATTTGGCTTAAAACTTAATGGAGATGTTAATAATCTAGATGATAGAATCCCGGGTAAAGGAATACCTATAGGAAATCTTACATCTCAAATGTTTGCAAATCTATATTTGAATGAGTTAGATCAATATTGCAAAAGGACATTAAGTATAAAATACTATATTAGATATATGGATGATGTAATAATACTCTCTGATGATAAGAAACAGTTGCATGCTTATAAGAATTTAATTCAAAAATTTTTAGAGGAAAAATTAAAGCTGAATCTAAATAAGAAAACGGCTATTAGGCCTATTTCATGTGGTATAGAATTTGTAGGATATAGATTATGGCCAACACATGTAAAAATAAGAAAATCTACATCGTTAAAGATGAAAAAGAGAATTAAATATGTGAGGAAACAATATGAAAGAAAACAGCTCCCTTTTGAGAAAGTAAATGCTACAGTCCAATCTTACATGGGCATATTGAAGCATTGTAATAGTTATTTATTACAAGAACAGTTATTTAATAACTTGAATTTTAAAATTAATCATAACGAAGAGTGATATATTGTATCGCTCTTCTGATATTTTATATCGAATTAAGCCTGAAAATGTTTAAAAGCGTTACAATTCCCTTGAAAATCGATATAACAGGGGAGTGGTAAGGCATGATAAAAATACATTTATCTAAGCTTTTGGGTGAAAGAAGATGGACTCAGGCAGACCTTGCTCGGAAGACGGGTATAAGACCTAATACTATATCTGAAATATATAATGAGTTGGTAGAAAGAATAAATATAGATCATCTTGATATAATATGTGAAGTACTGGATTGTGATGTATGTGATTTGTTAGAACATATTCCAAATAAAAATAGAAGAAGTAATAAAAGGGCTTAGATAATTATTGTCTGAGTTCTTTTTTTATTGTTTAAAAATGCTAATGTTGGAGGCTAGATATGGAGAATAAATGTAGGGATTGTATCTATGTATTAAATCTAAAACAAGATGTAGTTGAGTTGAAAGGAGATGTTAAGTATGTAGACCAACGAGTAGGTGATATTGAAGTTAATGCAGGCGAAAGAAAGCAGCAAATGAAAAATATATTTAGTTCAATTAATGAGATAAAGGAGGATGTCAAGGAAATTAAAAATTCAAAGAACAAATTTGCTACCGGAATAATAAGTGGCGTAACTATTACAGTTATAGCTGCTTTTTTGCTGCAAATCTTTAGAACATTTCACTGGTAAATGAAAAGGAGGATAAAACTTGAAATTTAAAAATAGGATAATAACAATTGTTATGGCACTAGCCTTTATGGTTGGTGCTTTTTTTATTCCGTCAATTGTACAAGCACAAGTAGTATATAAAGGTGTTGACGTTTATGAATATAGTAATATTTCAAATTATCAACAGTTAAAGGATAGTGGAACAAGCGTTGTGATCCAAAAAGCTTCTGAAGGAATTAATTACGATGATAAATTACTTAATTATAGGGCCTCAATGGTTCCTAAGTATGGAATGAAAATAGGGTATTACCATTTTGCAACCAACAACAGACAGCCAATTGCACAGGCTCAGCATTTTTTGAATAGAATTAATGGACTTTATTCTGATACAGTTCTCTGGCTAGATATAGAAAATCAGCCTAATTGGACAAAATCTGAAGCAGTAAATTTCACAAATCAATTTATTTCTTATGTGCATAACAAAGGCTACGAAATAGGTATATATACAGGATTGAGCTTTTACTATGAGTATTTGCAGAATAATATTCCAGATGTTCCTTTGTGGCTTGCTAGTTATGGAAAACAACCATTGCAATTTCCGGATAGAGTGAGCTGGCAGTATACAGATACAGGGCATATATCAGGAATATTAGGATATGCTGATTTAGATTATTTTAATGATAATATATTTTTGGACAAGAATAAAATTCCTATTTCCCAACCTGAGGTACAAGCTAAGCCAGTGATAAATACATCTATAAAACAAGTTCAGGGACAGTTAAATAGAATAATGAACTCAGGTCTTGTTGAGGATGGCATACAAGGTCCACAAACTACACGAGCTATAACAAATTTTCAGTCTATTATGGGCTTGCAAGTGGATGGTATAGCAGGTACAAATACACAGGCAGCATTAAGTGAAATTTTATCTTTTCCTCAATGTCAATATGGAAATAGAGGTTATACTACTAAATATTTACAATGCAGATATCAAATAAGTACAGATGGAATTTTTGGGAATCAAACTGTGCAGGCAACTAAAACTTATCAATTAAGTCATGGTTTAGTAGCCGATGGAATTGTTGGCCCTAATACATGGAAGGCGTTATTTAGGTAGAGCTTTTATACTCTATCTTTAATTTTATAAAAGAGGTGGAATAAAAACATGAATAAATTAAATATTGATGATGTAATAAAAGTTGTTCATCCTGGAATGGGTGATGATGGCAAAGAAGGACCAGTAACAGGGATGCAAAAATGGCCCGATGGAACAATTGTGTATGACGTACAAATTCACTATGACTGCCCTGATGGAGGACAAGGATGGGATGGAGGAACTCAAGTTAAAGATGGAGAATATGAGATTGTAGACCATGAAGACAATAAAGGTGATTCTAATAAAGCTGCAGTTATCCTCGAATTAAAAGGTGTAGATGAATTCATATCAGGTCTGAATGGAATAGAAGCTCAACTTGATAGGATACTTGAAAAGAAAAAACAATTATAGAAATATAATTTTTGCTTTACAGCATTTCTTGTAAAGCAAAAGCTAGTTTAAGTTAAATTTGTAAAGTATGGAGGAGTAAAAATGTCAAATAATTTAATATTTATAATAGTAGGTTTAGCAGCTGGAGTAGGCGCTGTCATATTTATATTTTTCCCATATTTAAAAAAGAAAGGTATAAATATAAGTTCTATTCTAAGTGAGCTTAAGTCATTTTTAGAAAACACACAAAAATATTTAGATGCATTCAAAGCACTACAGCCTGAAAATAAAGCTATAAGTATATTAGACACTATAAATGAATACGCTCAGATAGCGGTAAAAGCAGCTGAACAATTGTATATTTCCTCTCAAATACCTGCGGATCAGCGAAAAGTAAAAGCATTGGAAATTGTATATGCTAAACTGAGGGAAATTGGAATTAATACAGATAATGAGAATATTAAAACCATTGTTTCAGGAATTATAGAAGCTACAGTATATGCATCTAAGACAAGTGATGAAATTGACATGCAACTGACACAAGTTGGGAAAACTCAAGTAGAAAAATTACAAGCACAGATTAATACTCTTACAGAAGAAAATGCAAAAATAAAAGCTGAAAATACTGCATTGCAACAAAAAATTTCTACTATACAAAGTACAGCTGCAGCTGTAGTACAGAAATAATTTAACCCTAGGATAGTTTAAAAGCTATTCTAGGGTTTATTTTTTATAAAATATGATTCAAAATAATAAATTGTGGTATAATATATTTAAAAGAAGCCATTGCGGTTTTTAGTTAAAAATTTTAGAAGCTAATTAAAATGCACTCCTCAGAAAGTGCATTTTAATTTTTTGAGTTTTTATCTTCGGCAGTTATAGAAATTTCATTTTCAGTTAACTTACCAATTGAAGATTTACCCTTGATTACTAATTTATCTTTTAAATATGTTCCTACAATCACCATAGCTGTTAAGCATAATGATGTAATACATATAGATATTACTATAATCACAGTATCGCTCATGTCGCCACCTCCCCTGCTGTCTATTACCGCAATGACCTCTTTGTGAGAGATAAAACCTGGAAGGTGGCTACCTCTAAAAATACTTATACTCTCTTAGATATTATAGCATAAATTTTTAATATAAATGAGATTAATAAACTTGTAACTTTGTTGTATATTAAAAAATAAAAGGAAATAAGTATCATAGTTAATTGGTTCTTTCCACTATTAGTTGAAAACTTAAATTTTCCCATAAATAAAACAAGTCTATTGCACAAAATCATAGCAAATATATTTTAATATCAACTAGCTTTGGAAAGAACCAGTTAATTATTAACTTTCCTACTTTTATGGTTTTTTATATATTTCTACAAAAATTTAGAAGGAATATGAAAATTTTTGTAGAAATTTTTATTATATAGTGTTGTATCTAATAAATAGCAATATTGAAAAATTATAATAATATAAAAGTGTATAAATATATTTTTATATTATTATAATAATGAAGTTGTGAAGTAAATATAGAACAGGAGGTATTAATAGTGTTTAAGTCATTAAATATTAATGGATGGAGACAATTCGAAAAAATTAATATAGAATTTCATGATAGAATGACAATATTAACAGGTGCAAATGGAGCCGGTAAAACAACAATATTAAAGATACTTTCTCGTCACTTTGGATGGCAATCAAATTTTGTTGCTACTCCTAAAAAAGATAAAATAAGTGGATTAATAAAGTATTTTACAAGTATATGGGATAATTTTATTAATAATACGGTAAACCAGGATTCAAAAGTTATTGGTAATATTATTTATAAAGATAATAAAATAGGAAAATTAATGCTTCCTCAACAAACAGGTAACTTATATGATATAAATATAGATAATATGCAATCTATTGATGGAATATATCTTCCATCACATAGACCAGTATATAAATATGCAAGGGTTGATAATATACCCACAAAAGTTCAAACAAAAAACGAGGCTTATAATATATATAAATCATCAATTCAATCAGATTATATTGATCAGTATTATAACGGAAAGAAACCCACTTATCTTATAAAAGAGATGTTAATATCTCTTGCAACATTTGGATATGGAAATCAAGTTATTATGCCTAATGAAAATGCATTACGTACATTTGAAGACTTTCAAAATATATTGAAAATTGTATTACCTCCTAAATTGGGGTTTGAAAAAATTGTTATTCAGATGCCTGAAGTTCTCTTAAAAACTAAGACAGGTACTTTTCCTATAGATGCTGTTTCGGGAGGGATAGCTGCAATAATTGATTTATCATGGCAAATATTTATGTATAATGATAAGAATAATTTTGTTGTAATTATTGATGAACCTGAAAACCATTTACATCCTGAATTGCAAAGGACTCTTTTACCAAACTTCTTAGAAGCATTTCCTAGTGCACAATTTATAATATCCACACATAATCCGTTTATTATTAGCTCGGTTTCTGATTCAAATGTATATGTACTAGATTATAATGAAAATAATGCAGTATCAAGTAAAAAGCTGGATATAATTAATAGAGCTGGTTCATCTAATGATATTTTAAGGGAAGTATTAGGAGTTCCATTTACAATGCCATTATGGGTTGAAAAAAAGATTGATAATATTATCGATGAATTCAATAATTCGGACATGAATAATGAAAGATTTAATCGTTTAAGAAATCAAATGAAAGATATGGGATTAGAAAAATTTTTCCCCGATACCATGGTTAGAATTATAGAAAAGGGTGAAAAAGATGATAAAACTAACTAAATTAGAAGAGCCACAATTGTTAAAGGAAAATAAAAAAAAATGGACGGAAAAGTATTTAAAATTATGTGAATTAAATGATAAAATACCAGATTCATTAAAATTTAAGTATAGAGATAAAGAAATAAAGGCACAAATAAAGAAGGAAACTCATGATAAATGTGCTTATTGTGAAAGTAAAATAACTCATGTTTCTCCAGGAGATATAGAACATATAATACCTAAATCATATTGCAAAGAGCTAATTTTTGAATGGACAAACTTAACTCTATCTTGTGAACAATGTAATAGAACTAGAAAAAGAGATTATTATAATCCAAAAGAGCCTTTGATAAATCCATATATAGATAATCCATCACAACATTTAATGGCTTTAGGAGTATTTATAACACATAGGCCAGGTGACAAGAAAGGAGAACTAACAGAACAGATATTAGAATTAAATAGAAAAGAATTAATTGAACGTAGAACTGAGCGTCTAAAATCACTTGTAAATTTAGCTGATAAATATGCAAATGAGAATAATGTACAATTAAAGGAAATATTAAAGCAGCAACTTCTAGAAGAGGCAAATGATGATAAAGAGTATTCTTTTGTTGTAAGAGAATATTTGAAAACAATTAACGTAATATAAAAATATTGTTTTAATTATTGAAGAAATACATATTTGAATTTGTTTAATATCCTTATAAATGTGATTTGCTGTTTAAAATAAATAATGAGGCTTTTAACACATTTTTAACACATTAGTTATATATTCATGTAGAAAGGTATCTTTTTTTATAGTGGAATAAATGTGTTAAAAGAAGTATTATCAATTGGTGTGGATAACTATCTACTGTTATCTTTGGCAAAATACGAATCCAGAGGCCGGGAGTTCGAGTCTCCCTGGGTGCACCAGTATTAATGCTTTCACGATATCGTGAGGCCTTTTTTATTGCCAAATAACACAACCACCATAAAAATATATAAACACAAATAAAAAGACGCCCTATGAATTTATAGAGCGAACAAATCATTTAACCTATCTACAGCTTTTATCTTTTGTCTTGGAAGAACATGAGTATAAACATTAGCAGTCGTCGAAATATCAGCGTGACCTAAAAGTTCCTGCACTGTTTTCAAAGGAATATCTGCTTCAAACAATCTTGTAGCATAAGTATGCCTCATAGCATGAAAATTTTTATATGAAATATCAGCACGCTTTAAAGCCTTTTGTAACTTCTGGTTATATTCTTGGCATCAGTAGGTTCACCAATAGCATTTGGAAATACCAAATCATTATCTACATATATATCTCTCGCTTTTAATTTCTCTTCTGCCTTTTTAGTTCTGTAGCTATGGCAGATGGTATAGGAATAGTTCTTTTACTATTTTTGGTCTTCGGTTCCTGGACAATTAATAGGGTATTATTAATTTTTAGGAGGTTATTATAATGGCTAAGTACAGGCAGCTCCATACTGATTTCTGGAATGACGGATTTGTTTTAGATTTAACTCCCGAGGAAAAGTTTTTTTACATATACTTGATGACTAACTCGAATACTACCCAGTGTGGTATTTATGAGCTCCCTAAGCGAATTATAGAAACCCAGACGGGTTACAAATAGAGAAACAGTGGACAAACTGCTTCTCAGATTTCAGGAGTATAAAAAGATATTTTACCTGGATGAAACAAAAGAAATAATGATTCTAAACTGGATTAAATACAATAAGCCTAACAATTTAAATGTTGTAAAATGTGTCAATAGAGAACTTAAAAATGTTAGAAACAAAGAATTTGTTTCACTATTTTATAAACACTGTATTAGTGAATAACTGGATATTGAAAGTATTTTTGATGGAATAGGAATAAGGGATTCTGCTGATTTCTGGAAATGAAGCTGTTAAGGATTTAAAAGAGCCACTTACAAGCCCCTTGGAAGGGGCTCACAAGGAGCTTGTAAGTAAAGAAGTGATAAACAAAAAATAATAAACAATAAGCAAGAAGTAAGGAGTAATAAGAGTACAGATGAACCTGTACCTTTTTTAATTAAACTTAAAGTTATCGAAGATAGAATATTAGAGGATTGTAAAAATAATAGAGTTCCTTTAAATTTAGGAGAATTGAAAACAGCGGTGAATGTTTTTGTATCTGATGATAGAAGAGCTAGAAGGTGTATGGTTATTGGATATAGTGGAGAGTATCATAGTTTAAAAGCTCTTAGTGTATTAGGAATTTTCTATATTCTTAGAGATTATTTAGATAAAGAAAAAGCTGCTGCATATATAAATAAATTTCATGAGCTTAGTTTCAAGATATGTGATAATAAAAACAATATGATTAAAAAAAGTGGAGAGGATATAATTGACCTGTTATATGCAGGAAAGCTTGTTTTACTTAAAGATGGTAATATAAAATTAGTAGATTAGAAATAAGTACTGGTTAAAGCTGGTGCTTATTTTTTGTTGAGAGTACAAAATAATTTGCTTTAAATTCATGAATCTATGGACTAGCTTTACCTCTTCGCATACTCTCAGAATTAAAGCTGTTCCATAGAAATAAAATTTAATGGGATGCTCCGCCCCGAGCCCAGGCAGCAGTTCTTCGAAGTCTTATAATAGGCTCCTTTTCAGTCGCAAGGAAGCTTTGAACAAGCACTTTCTTTTTCACTTATTTACCGTATAAATAATCAACAAAAGTAAGATATTTCATATGTATAATAGTGTTTATCTTTGCATTGCTCAAAATAAAGGCTAAGTTCAAAAGTAAATATACAAGTCCATTAGTTAATTTCGCTCCTATGCTCATATCAGTGTAACATTAGTATGGCAGATAGGTTGTAATGGTCAAGTGTTTTTGTAACACAGCAACCTAATCTCTTGATATTCTAAATATTGACTCAAATGAAATTGCTTTATTACTATATACTCTGATTACTGTGAAGAATCGGTTTTTAATTAATTTTTGGCCGTGATGAAAGGGCTTTCTTCAGTGTTCTTACAGCAAGTTACTTATTCATATATTTATGCACAGTTATATTGCTAAGTTTAATTTTTTTCATTATATTTACTGTTTTTTTATAGATTGATAAACCATTAATCGATTTCTTTCGCAAAAAATGCTGTGGCTTTTTTTACGAAAGAAATCATTTTCCGTTTTAACTTCTTCAAGTTGTTTTCGTAGACTTTTAATCTCCTGCGTTGAATTATATTTCTATTCAGCGTCATGGATTATTTCGTATTCTTCGCGGTATTTTTCTATACATAAGTATATACTTGCCCTTAAAATTTTATATTTTTCTGGTATGCCCTTCAAGGTTCTTGCTTCTTCTAAATTTTTAAATAAGGAAATTCTTGAAGAATATAGTGCATCTAAAAGATGCTATAGTGTACCTAAAATTCAAAAATCATTACAGAATAGAGAAATTGAATTCAGCAAAATGAAAACTTTATTAGTTGAGATTTTTCAGCTGAAATAATAAATAAAAAATGCTTGATCGAATCTCTATTAATTTAATATCGTCGCTTTCAAAGTCAATTTGTTGAATTAGAGAAGTAATTCTTTTATTCTTTGTTTTACAGTATTGTCTAGTTGGATATTATAATTTCTAAGGGACGTATTCATTGATATATTAAGTGAGATTTTAACAGATTCCTTTAAAGGAATTATAAATGGATCACATAATGTATAGAGTTCCATTAATTTATTTATATTGTTTTGATAATAATGCATTTTATCAAAATCTTTTTCTATAAATGCTTTATAAGTATCTATGAATAATTTACTTTTGACGTTAGTTAAACCACCTATTATACCGTCACCGCCAGCATTTAAATTAGGTATTAAGTATTCATCGAAGCCAGAAAAAATTGAGAAATTATTTCTAACATTTTTAACTTTTCTAATATAGTTACGCACATTGCTTATAGAGTCAGTTGTATCTTTTATACCAACGATGTTTTTAAATTCAGTTACTAATTTAAGTACAAAATCTGCAGATAAATTACTTCCTGTTCTATCAGGAAAGTTATAGAGTAATATAGGAAGATCTGTATTTTTGGCTATTGTTGAATAATATTCATAAAGATGAGTTTCGTTTAGAGTGAAAAAATACGGTGTTATTATTAAAACTGCATCACCACCGTATTCTTTTGAAAAATTGTTTAACTCAATAACTTCATTTATATTATTGCCTCCGGTTCCAATTATTAATTTTGTTCTTTTATTTATTAGATTACTTGCAAATTTGATATAATCTTTTTTTTCTTCTAGAGAAATATTGAAAAATTCACCAATACTTCCAAGTATGACTATACCATCTACCCCACTTGAGATCAGATTTTCAATTAATATAGTTTGATTTTTCTTGTCTATAGAACCATCATCGTTAAAAATAGTAACTATAGGTGTAAATATTCCTTTAAACATTTTATCCACTCCTTATAATTTTGTTAAAAAAATAGATAAATATAAATTACAATTGAATTGTACTATAATACAGAACAATGTTTTTATATTCTTTTAGGTTATTATAGATAATTATTTTGATTATGTCAATAATTATAATGAAATATACAGTCTAATCTGTATATATTAAGGCTATTATAAAATTTATTCAAAAATATTGACATATTATGCAGAATTAATTATACTTTTATTAAAAGATAAATACAGAATTAAGTTCTATAATATAGAACAGAAAGTTACTAATTTATATATTTTTTATATATTTGTAAATTTTGTATTTGTTTTTTAAAATATATGAAAACGTTGTATAAGATTTTATATATTTTAAAAATAAAAAGGAGGAATTATTAAAATGAGAAGTTCAAAAATATTAAATGGAATTGATAATGGTTTTAATCGATCATTATACAAGTCAATGGGATTTTCAAATGATGATTTTAAAAGACCATTGATAGGAATTGCTAATTCTTGGAATAATATTGTTCCTGGACATTTTAATTTGAACCAATTAAGTGAACAAGCAAAAAAAGGAATTTATAGAGCAGGGGGCACAGCGGTAGAATTTGGAGTTATAGGTGCTTGTGATGGTATTGCTCAAGGACATACTGGAATGCATTATATATTGCCTTCAAGAGAAGTAATATGTAATTCTATAGAAGTTATGGTAGAAGCGCATCAACTTGATGCAATTGTTATGCTTGCATCATGCGACAAGATTGTGCCAGGTATGCTTATGGCAGCTGCAAGACTTGATATACCAGCTATATTGATTACTGGTGGACCAATGTTAGGTGGGGTTGTATTTGATGGTAGAAAGTCAGATCTTACATCGATTTCTGAAGCTTTGGGAATGTATAAATCTGGCAAGATAACAAAAGAAAAATATGAATCATTGGAAGACTTAGTGTGTCCTTCATGTGGATCATGCTCGTTTTTGGGTACTGCAAATACAATGGGATGTTTAAGTGAGGCACTAGGAATGGCATTACCTGGATCAGGACTTATTCCAGCCGTTCATTCTGATCGTCTGAGAATTGCATATGAATCTGGTATCCAGATTGTAAATTTGACTAAAAATGATATAACATCTAGAAAAATTATAACTGAGCAATCTATAGAGAATGCAGTTAAAGTGTGTTTGGGAATAAGTGGATCAACAAATGCAGTTCTTCATCTAATAGCAATTGCACATGAAGCAGAAATAGATATGGATGTATTAGGAACATTTGATAAGTTAAGCAGAGAAACACCTCAGATAGCTAAAGTAAATCCAGCAGCTAAGTGGAATATGGAAGATTTTTGGATGGCTGGTGGTATTCCGAGAGTAATTGAAAAAATGCTTCCTATTTTAAATGAGACAGCTTTAACGTGTACAGGTGAAACAGTTAAAGATAATATCAAAAATTATAAATATAAGTTTAGAGAGAATAATGAAATTATAAAAAATCTAGATAATCCATTTGGATTTTTAGGTGGTATAGCTGTATTGAAAGGAAATTTAGCACCTAAAACAGGTATAAGCAAACCTGGAGCCATTGATCCAAGTGTGTATAAGTTTACAGGTAAGGCGATTGTATTTAATTCAGAAGAAGAGGCAGAAAAAGAAATTTTAGATGGAAAAGTAAAAGCAGGTCATGTTGTTGTAATAAGATATGAAGGACCTAAAGGTGGACCTGGTATGAGAGAAATGTTTAAAGCCATGAAATACCTTTATGGAATGGGTCTCACTAAGAATATAGCGTTAATAACAGATGGGCGTTTTTCTGGTACGAATAATGGATGCTTTGTTGGACATATTTCACCAGAAGCAGCTGAAGGAGGACCAATTGCCATAGTAGAAAATGGAGACATAATAACGATTGATATAGAAAATAGAAATTTGGAGATTCATTTGTCTGACGAAGAAATTAAAGAAAGATTAAGTAAGTGGCAGGCTCCAAAGCCTAAATTTACTAGAGGATATTTATCAGTTTATGCTAAGTCCGCATCATCTGCAGCTGAAGGTGCAGTTATAAAATAAAAAAACTATCCCATTAATGATTAAATATATTAGTTACGAAAAATTTTGGATAAGCATAACTAATAAATTCAAATTAACAGGATAGATGACAAACAATTTTTAATGATTAAATACTCTTATTATGATACTACACTTGGTAAAAAAATAAAAGACAGAAATAACTTTATAATTAAGAAGCATTGAGATATTAAAATCTATAAACTATAAGGAGAATTGAATGGTATGAATATAGATGAAAATAAAAAAGATATACCTAAAGCTCGTTGGCTTCATATTATTCCACCTGTATTGCTTGTATATGTAGTGGCATATATGGATCGTACTAATATAAGTTTTGCAATGGCTGGAGGTATGAATAGTGCATTAGGAATGGCCGCTGATATTTCTGGATTGGCAGCTGGAATATTTTTTGTGGGATATATGATTTTACAGATACCGGGAGGACAAATAGCTGAAAGAGGGAATGTTAAAAAATTTATAGCAATTACAATTATATGTTGGGGAGGATTTGCTGTTATTTCAGGATTTGTTCAAAATTCTATCCAGTTGCTTATTATAAGATTTTTGATAGGAGTTGCTGAAGGTGGAGTTTATCCTGCTATGTTGACTATATTAAGCCATTGGTTTCCTAATGAAGAACGTGGAAGGGCGAATGCATTATTTTGTATGAACTTGCCAATCGGCGCTATTATAACAGGACCATTGTCAGGATGGATTATATCGGCATTTAGCTGGAGATATGTATTTATAATTGAAGGACTTGTAGCATTGGCTCTAATATTTATATGGTGGCCACTTATTAGTGATCGTCCTGAAAATGCTAAATGGATTAGTAAGGAAGAAAAGGAATACATTCAGACAAAGTTGCGTGAAGAACAAGAAGAATTAAGTAAAGGCAAGCTTCAAAATCAAAAAGTATCATTTGGGGAAGTGCTTAAAAATGTTAACGTATGGAAACTAACAATTGTATACTTTTGTTTTACTACAGGAGTCTATGGATTTTCTCTTTGGCTTCCAACACTTTTAAAAGAAATAGTCAAAACTAGTATGAGTGGAGTTGGTTTTTTATCTATAATTCCATATATAGGAACAATAGCTGGACTGTATATTTTTTCGAGTATTTCGGATAAAAGTAACAATAGAAGATTTTATACAGGAATATTATTAGTAGTATTTGCTGTATGTTTAATATTATCAGTACAGTTTAAGCATATGGTTTGGTTGTCATTTATATTTATGATAGGTTGTGGAATGTGTCTGCAGGCACCTGCAAGTATATTTTGGACTATTCCGCCATTGTTGTTTGAAGCTGATATGGCAGCTAGTGCACGTGGATTTATAAATGCACTTGGCAATCTTGGGGGATTTATAGGACCATATATTGTTGGCTTTTTAATCACAAGATATAGTTCCACGGTTGGAATATTTAGTTTAGCAGTATTCTTGGTATTTGGATTTATTGTATCTATGACATTGCCCGATAAGACAGCTGGTAAGGTATAAAAATAGATTTATATTGTTAATTAAATTACCAGAAGGTGTTTATAAACCTCCTGGTAATTTAATGTTATTTTAAATTTAATGTATGATATATTATAATGAAAGTATAGTACCATGGGTTTAAGTAATTATAGAATTTGAAGGAAGGAATATGATATATGCCAAAAAGTAAATCAAATTTAATACAATCAGTAGATAGAGCACTGCAAATACTTGAATGTTTTTCAAAAAAACATAATGAACTTGGGGTTACAGAAATTGCGAATAATCTAGGACTACATAAAAGCACTACTTTTGGAATTTTGAGTACGCTTGAAAATGGAGGATATTTAAGTCAAAATAGTGATAATGGAAAATACAAATTAGGTATGAAGCTTTTTCAACTTGGAAAATTGGTTGAGGATGGTATGGATTTAAGAAAAATTTCGTTGCCATATTTAAAAAAATTAGTAGATAAATATGATGAAACTGCTCATTTGGCAGTGCGTAATGAAAATAAAATAATATATATAGATAAAGTTGAAGGTGAAAGTGGTATTAAAATGAGTTCGCAAGTTGGGAAGGTGGCTGAAGTTTATTGTACAGGAGTTGGAAAAGCCATACTTGCTTTTATGACAGAAAATGAAATAGAAAATATAATTAATAACATTAATTTTCATGAATATACCTGTAATACAATTACAAATTTAGATCAATTAAGAGAAGAACTTAAGGAAATAAGAAAAAAGAAGTATTGTACTGATAATGAAGAGATAGAAGTTGGTTTGAAATGTGTGGCTACACCTATAATGAATTACAATTCTGAAGTTGTAGGATCAATAAGTATATCTGGTCCTACAAGTAGAATGAGTCATGAAAAAATGAATTTTATTGCAAAAGATTTAAAAGAAGTAACTGTCAAGGTTTCTGAATTATTGGGATATAGGAAGCTTTAATTATATATATTTTAAACTTATGTTATAAGATATTTTAGTAAAGGGTAAGTATTATAAATTTTTAATAGTTTTAAAATATAATATTTAAACAGAAAATTTTTAATTTTATACATCACTTTAGAGCGGCGGGGTGCGACATTTTTTGGACCAATTAAGCTGTAGATTCAAGGTTTTGTCTGTACTCCTTAAGGCTCATATTTTCTAATGATACTTTTATTCTTATTATATTATAAATTTATTTTGGGGCAATATACTCACAAAATCATTTTTCAAACAGCATTGACAAAACTACAGCCTTAATATATAATTTAACCAACCAGTTAGTTTTACTTTAATAGGAGGAACAGATATGGTTAAGGTCAAAAAAGAAAGTAATGAAACTCGGGAAAAAATTTTAGACACAGCTGAAGAAATTTTTTTTGAAAAAGGTTTTGACGGGGCAAGGGTAGATGAAATAGCTAAAAAGGCAAATGTAAATAAAGCTTCTATATATTATTATTTTGAAAGTAAGGAAAAAATACTTGAATCATTACTTGAAAAAAGTAAAAATGATATATTACATAAAAAAATTAAAGTAGCTGAAGAAAAAGGTGTTTTAGATAAAAATATATCGCAAATAATGGATGAATTTTTTAAAAGCTTTGATTTGCTTAGCGGTATGCATGATAAAAAAAGATTTTTTAGTATACTCCTTATAGAAACGTTAAAAAATTCTTCTGATAATTTATGTTTTTTTAAGCTTGTACAGGATATGTACAAAACTTCAATTCCAGTAAGTAAAGTAGATTTTTCAGATATAGATAAAGACGAAAAAGAAACCACGTTACTTAAAATGTTTTTCTTCATGACAATGCCAATTATTAGTTTTTTGACTATTGGAGAAAAATGGGCGGAATTCAATAAAATTAATACTGATGATTTAAATAAAAAATTTATGAAAGTCTTAAAAGAAATGTACAATTCTTCTATAAGTCAAAACTTAACCAAAAATGAAAATTAAATATCATGATCAGTTAGAATAACAAGTTTCTATAGATATTTTAACTGATTTTTATTCTGAGCTTTAGTTAACTAACTAGTTAGTTTTCAAAACACTGCTTTAACAAGGAGATGATATCTTGAAAAAAATTAAATTATTAACTGTAGTATCGATATTATTGCTGCTGATCAGCGGCTGTTCAAGTAAGCAAAGTACCGGAAACACTAATAAGAAAAATAAAACTGTACCTAATTCAATTGTATATATTATGTGTGGTAAAATCTCAAGCAACGAAAAGGTTAATGTCAGTTCTAAAATTTCAGCGAAAGTGTCTAAACTCAATGTAGATATAGGAAGCAAGGTAAAGGCGGGCGATCCACTGGTATATCTTGATACAGATGACTTAAATGCACAGGTAAACCAGGCTCAAGCTGGAGTTGATGTAGCTAAAGCTTCTTTGGATAAAATAAAATCTGGATCAAGACCCGAACAAATATCTTCTGCAAAGGCCGAGGTAGATGGTGCTAAGGAAGCTTATGATGTTTCTCAAAAAAATTATGATAGACAAAATAAACTACTTAAAGGTGGAAGTGCTCCTCAGCCAAGTGTGGATGAGGCAAGGCATGCTCTTGCTCTGGCAAAAGCAAAATATGAATCGGCACAGCAAAATTTACTAATGCTTCAAAACGGTCCTACTCAAAGTGAAATAGCTGCGGCTGAAGCTTCTGTCAGACAGGCTGAAGCAGCTGAGGAAACTTGCAAAACCCAGCTGAAAAATGGAGTCATTACTTCGCCTATATCTGGAACTGTAGTTTACAAGAATACAAATAATGGACAAATAGTATCTCCTGGAAATACTATAATCTCAGTTGTAAATAATAGCAACTTATATGTCAATGCTTATATGCCTTCAGAATTTTCGGGGAAAATTAAAGAAGGACAAGATGTAGAAGTAAAAATATCAAATATTGATGATAAATTATTTCATGGACAAGTATCTGTTATCGACTCTTCAATAAATAGTCAAAGTGACAATATACTTGTTAAAGTAACTTTAAAAGATACCGATCCAAGGTTAAAGATAGGTATGTTTGCAGAGATAGGATATAAAAGTGGAGGTGCCAAGATTGAATAAGAAACGAAAAATTATAATTTTAACTATATTCACGGCCATGATTGTAACTTTATTAGGTGTTGTTGGATATTATTGGTACAACAATACATTTTATGCTTCTACAGATGATGCTCAAGTTTCAGGAGACTTTTATAAAATAACACCTCAAGTATCTGGAAAACTGATTGATTTTAATATTAAAGAGGGTGACAAGGTACTTAAAGATCAAATTGTTGGACGAATAAATTCAGAAGGCCTTGCTGATTCAAATATAGATTCCTCTGTTTTGCGGTCTCCTATAACTGGAATTGTAATTAAGGTTCTGGCAAGAGTCGGTGAATACGAACAAAGTGCTTCATCCCCTACACTTGCAATAATAGTGGATCCGGATAAACTTTATATAAATGCAAATATAGAAGAAACTAAGGCTCAGTCATTAAAAATCGGTGCACAAGTTGATATAAAAATTGATGAATTCAATAAAACAAAATTTAAAGGAAAAGTGGAATCTATTGGGCAAGCTGCTAACTTTGCATTTTCAATTCTTCCATCCTCCTCCTCAGGGACTTTTACAAAGGTTGTACAAAAAATACCTGTAAAAATTGAGATTCTAGGAAATACAAAATCATTCATGCCTGGAATTAATGCTGTTGTAAAAATTCATTTGAATTAAGAGGAGGAATATTTATGCCGGACAGAAGTGGAAATAAATGGTTTATGCTTGGTATAGTGGCTTGTGGCATATTTATGGCTAATTTGGACAGCAGTGTTGTAAATCTTGCTATTACAAATATGATGCAGACTTTTAATTCAACAGTTGACGATATACAGTGGGTTTTAAGTGCATATACACTTGTTATGGGAGTAGTTGTACCTGTTTCCGGATACCTTTCAGACAGATTTGGTATAAAAACAATATTTATAAGTGCGCTCTCCATGTTTACTTTAGGGTCACTTCTATGTGGAGTTGCATGGAATACCATGACTATAATTATTTTCAGGATTATTCAGGGGCTAGGTGGAGGACTCATACTTCCAATTGGTATGATAATAATGCTCATTAATTTTGATGTAAAGGAAAGAGCTGCTGCAGCGGGAATTGTTGGTTTAGCAAGTATGGCGGCTCCAGCTTTGGGACCGACTATAGGGGGATATATCATACAAAATCTTGACTGGAGGCTTGTATTTTTTATAAACATACCCATAGGAATTATATGTATTACTTTAGCTGTGATTGTGTTTAAAGAATCAGAGAAAAAAGAGCATCTATATTTTGATGCTTTAGGTTTTATAACATGCAGCATAGGACTTTCATGTATACTGTACATACTTGGACTAGACAATGTAGATTTTACAAATGATTTGAAAGAGCTTCTCATTTTAATAATAGGCTGCTGCAATATGCTCGTTTTTATAATTAATGAACTTACTATAGAAAAGCCCATGCTGGATTTAAGATTGTTGAAAAATCATGTTTTTGCCTTAGGAAATGTAATAATGAATGTATCTCTTTTGGCACTTTATGGTGGAATATTTCTTATGCCGATTTTTCTTCAAAAACTAAAAGGACTCACAGCTATGCAGTCTGGATTGATATTATTTCCAGAAGGAATAGCAACTGCTGTATCAATGGTAATATCAAGTAAACTCAGCGATAAAATACCAGGAAGATATTTCGCCGCCATATCACTTATATTGATTGGATTTAACAGTTATAGTATGTCTAAATTAACTTTGGATACGGCAAACAGCACCATTACTATTTTACTTATGATCAGAGGTATTGGTGTTGGAATGCTCCTCGCCCCGGTGCAGCTTGTTACCTTAAATTCAGTGCCAAAGGAAATGAATTCAAATGCCTCTGCCATATTAAATACAATTAAACAAATAGGTGTATCCCTTGGAATAACTATAGTAACTAGAATTCTGCAAAACAGAAGTGCAATTGACTATGCAAATATTGCACAACAAATAAATAGTTTTACTCCAAATAGTGTAGGACTTGTAAAGACCTTGAATGGATTGCTTGTTCAAAGTGGAATATCTCAGTCGCAATCTCAAGATATTGCTGTTGCAAAAATATATGAAATTGTAGTTAAACAAGCTTCTATTCAAGGATTGACTGATACCATGTTTGTTATTTTTGTGATTTGTTTTGTCATGATAATTCCTTCCTTTCTTCTTAAAGAAAAAAGATTTAATTAATATTTTTATAATATATTAGGTAGTTCAATTAACGATTTGAACTCAATATCTGGTTTAAAAGGCAGCACTTCTTTTTTACCATTAAAACGATTTATCCAGGCTACATTAAATCAAAAAGTTTTAACTTTAAAGATTCATCATTAATATTAAAATATTCCATAGTATAATCTAAAGATTCTTTAGTTATATACCAAAAGTCTTCATATCTATTCATAAGACTTCGCAGCCAGGAATATTCTAATTGTTTAGATCTCCAAAGACTTGAAAAAAGTTCCGCTATATCGCCTAATTTTTTGCAATTCTTTTTTGTGACTGAATTAATATCAAATGTGTTAAGTAAAATTTTAAATTAACCTGTTGTGCTAGTTAAATTCACTAACATAATTTATAAATAGAAAAACTCCGGCAATTATGTTACCTTATCATTAAAAAATCACCAAAAATCTTAACAATAGGGGGAAAACATATATGCCAGAGTTCAAGAAAGATTATACTATAGAAATTGATAATCTTAAAGATTTTATTACTGTTACATTTGTAATAATTGATGACTTTTACCACAAAGTTACTCCAGCACATATTAAAAATCGCAGAAATATTGATAAAGCAATTATGAGCGACAGTGAAATAATTACTCTTTCACTGGTTGGTGAGCTTCTTTCTATTGATTCTGAGAAATCATGGCTCAGTTTTTGTACCAGAAATTTAAAAGATTTATTCCCTGAATTTTGTACAAGAACAAGATTCCACAGAACTAGAAAATCACTTTATAAGGTTATGGAGCAAATCCGTCAAGAAATAACATGGTTCCTCAGGTATACTTATGAGCAGTACAGGATAATTGACAGTATGCCGATTCCAGTTTGTGAATTTGGGAGAGCACATTTCCATAGAGCATTTAAGCCGGAGGCTGCCTACGGCAGGTGTGTTTCCAAGAAAGAAACTTACTATGGATTTAAATTGCATTCCCTTACAGCACTCGATGGATATTTAACTGATTTTATCTTAACTCCTGCTAATATTGATGATAGGGCAGCAGCATTGGATCTAACATCATCCTTATCCCCGGTAACTATAATAGGGGATAAAGGATATATTGGAGATAGATTTATTTCAGAACTAAAATCTGAAACAAAAATCAATCTTATCGCCATGAAAAGAAAGAAAACTGCAAATCAATTTTCAAAAGAATTCAGACAGACAATATTTAAAGCCAGACGAAGAATTGAGACAACTTTTTCTCAATTATCCGGTCAGCTGAATATACAAAGGGTACTTGCCAAATCCATGTGGGGATTAGTAACAAGAATAACGAACAAAATTTTAGCTCATAATCTTTGTTATTTTATCAATAAAGTATTTAATATTAATCCCAATATATCAAAAATTAAGCATCTAGTATTTGGCTAATTTTTCTTAAAAGCATAGGATAAAGTTCTTAGGGCTGTTTTAGCTTATTTCTATGGATTATATATCCTATTTATCAAAATTTATCTTCTAGCACAACGGGTTAA